>NZ_JBLKKY010000084.1:0-14833 GCF_059438195.1 Paraconexibacter sp. | reverse complement strand
CCCGCCCGCCCGGGCGCCCGGCCCCGGCACGCCGGCGGCGTTCACCCGCTCACCGCGTCGCGATCACCTCGAGGGAGTCGGAGGCCGCGGCGACGCCCCCGGGCGCGCCACGGTCCCACTGGCGGACGAGGGCGCAGAGCTGCCGGCGGAACGCGCCCGCGTCGGCGGCTCCGAGCGATGCCACCGTCGTCGCCGTCGGGCCGTCGCGCGCGATGAGGAGATCGGCGAGCGCCTCCGCCGAGCGGAACCGGAGGTGGAACGACCGGCGCCGGCAGCGGATCTCCGACGCGCCGGCGAGGAGCTCGCGGACGCGGCTCTCCCGCCCCCAGTCGGAGGCCGGTCGCGGCCCCGCCGTCGACTCGGCGTGCTCGTCGAGGAGGCGGAGGAGGTCGCCCATGAAGCCGTCCGGGGCCCAGCTCGCGAGCGCGATCGTGCCGCCCGGACGGCACACGCGCAGCAGCTCGCCCGCGGCGCGCTCCTGGTCGGCCGCGAACATCACCCCGGTGACGGAGACGAGGGCGTCGAACGCCCCGTCCTCGAACGGCAGCGCCTGCGCGTCGCCCTCGACGAGGTCGAGATCGAGGCCCTCGATCGCCGCGCGCGCCCGGGCCCGGTCGAGGAGCTCCGGGACGGCATCGAGCCCCGTCGCCGCGCAGCCCCGCCGGGCCGCCGCGAGCGCCGCGTTCCCGGTCCCGCAGGCGACGTCGAGCACGCGGTCGCCGGCGCGGAGCCGCGCCGCCCGGGACAGCGACGCGGTGATCGGGACGACGAGCGTCTCGACCGAGTGGCGGTCCCCGCCGGCCCACGCGCGTCGCCGCGTCTCCTCGGCGGCGTCGACGTCGCGGGTGCGCGGTGGGAGCTGGGTCGGGCTGGCGGACATGACGTTCCTCCTCGTTCGGCGGTGTGCGTCAGCAGCGTCCCGGGCGCGCGTTCCCGGATGGTTCCCTGGCCGGTCGGCGAGATCGCACGCGGTCGCCGGGGCGTCGGCTAGCGTCCGGGAGGTGAGCTCTCCCGCGATCGAGATCGACGCCCGCGGTCGCGCGCTCCGCGTGTCGAACCCCGACCGCGTCATCTTCCCGGCGACCGAGAGCACGCCGGAGCTCACGAAGCGCGAGATCGTCGAGTACTACCTCGCGGTCGGCGAGGGGATCCTCCGTGCGCTGAGAGATCGCCCGACGACCCTCGAGCGCTGGCCGAAGGGAGTCCACGAGGGCATCGTGCTCTCCACGCGCGAGAAGGGCGGCGGGGACGCGTTCTTCCAGAAGCGGATCCCGCGCGGCGCGCCCGAGTACGTCGAGACCGCGAGGATCACCTTCCCCTCCGGCCGGCACGCCGACGAGATCTGCCCGACCGAGCCGGCCGTCGTGGCGTGGGCGGCGCAGATGGGGACGATCACGTTCCACCCGTGGCCCGTCCGCCGCGCCGACGTCGACCACCCGGACGAGCTGCGGCTCGACCTCGACCCGCAGCCCGGCACCGACTTCTCCGACGCCGTGCGGGTCGCCCGCGACGCCCGGGCGCTGCTCGAGGAGCTCGGCCTCACCGGCTACCCGAAGACGTCGGGCGGCCGGGGGGTCCACATCTACGTGCGGATCGAGCCGCGCTGGAGCTTCACCGAGATCCGCCACGCGGCGATCGCCTTCGGGCGCGAGCTCGAGCGGCGGCGCCCGGGGGAGGTGACGACGAAGTGGTGGAAGGAGGAGCGGGGCTCGACGATCTTCATCGACTACAACCAGAACGCCCGCGACCGCACGATCGCGTCGGCGTACAGCATCCGCCCACGGCCCGGCGCTCCGGTCTCCGCCCCCGTCACGTGGGACGAGCTCGAGGAGATCGACCCGGCGGACTTCACCGTCGCGACGATGCCGGCGCGCTTCGCCGAGCACGGCGACCTCCACGCGGGCATCGACGACGTCGCCCACTCGCTCGAGCCCCTCCTCGCCCTCTACGAACGCGACGAGACGGAAGGACTCGGCGACATGCCCTACCCGCCCGACTACCCGAAGATGCCCGGCGAGCCCAAGCGGGTGCAGCCGAGCCGCGACCGCGACCGGCCCCGCGAGGAGACGTGATGCCCGCCCCCGACGCGCAGGACGGCGAGGCCCGCGTCGTCGTCGGGGTCCACGGCGACGACGCGTCGTCCCGGGACGCCGTCGCGCTCGGGGTGCGGCTCGCCAGGCTGCTCGGTGAGCGGCTCGTCCTCTCGTGCGTGTGGGTGACGTCGTTCGGGCCGCTCGACCCTCTCGCCGACGGCGACGTGCGCGAGGCGGTGGAGGAGGAGCTCGGCACCCTCCTCGCCCTCGTCCCCGACGACATCGCCGCGTCGAGCGAGCTGAGGACGGCGACATCGGTCCTCCGCGGCCTCCAGCTCGCCGCGCGCGAGCGCGACGCCGAGGCGCTCGTGCTCGGGTCGCATCGGCCGAGCGAGCCGGAGGCGACCGGCCCCGCGGCGGTCCCCCTCGCGCCGTGCCCGGTCGCCGTCGCGCCCCGCGGCTACCGCGACGCGCCGCCGGTCGCCGATGTCGTCGTCGCGTGGGACGGCTCGGACGAGGCGCGGCTCGCTCTCGAGCACGGGGCCGACCTCGCCCGCCGTGCCGGAGGCGCCCTGCGGGTCGTCGCCGTGTTCGAGACCGGGGAGGGCGTGCGTCACCGTCCGTGGGCGAGCGGGGAGGCGACGCAGCGGTGGCTGCGCGGCCTCCGAGAGGAGGTCGAGGCGTCGCTCGACGACGCGCGCGGCCTCGTCGGCGCGGACGTCGCCGTGACGACCGAGCTGCGAGAGGGCTGGCCGGCCGAGGAGATCGCTGCGGCCGCTCGCGACGCGGGCCTCGTCGTCACCGGGTCGCGCGGGTACGGCCGTCTGCGGCGGCTCGTCCTCGGGAGCACGGCCGCCGAGCTGCTGCGGGTCGCGGAGGTGCCGGTGATCGTGACGCCGCGAGGCGTCGGCGGCCCCGAGGATGCCGGCGACTGACCCGGCCGTCGGTCCGGCGCGGACCACGGGACGCGCGGCGCCCCCTGGTCCGCTCCGCCCCACGGCGCGCGCGGTCCTCCCGCGGCACGGCTGAGAGCCGTGGACGTCGCGTTCGTCATCGCCGTCGCGCTCGCCGCCGCCTTCGCGCTCACCAACGGGCTGCACGACGCCTCGAACTCCGTGGCGGCGCTCGTCGCGACGCGCGCCGCGACGCCGGCGCAGGCGATCGTGCTCGCCGCGGTCTTCACGGTCGCGGGTCCGCTCCTCCTCGGTGCGGCGGTCGCGGACACCGTCGCCGGCATCGTCACCGTCGCGCCCGCGGACACGGTCGCGGTCCTCGGCGCCGGGCTCGCGGCCGCCGTCGCCTGGGGGATCGTCACCTGGCGCCGCGGTCTGCCGTCGAGCTCGGGGCACGCGCTCGTCGGCGGTCTCGCCGGTGCGGCGATCGTCGTCGACGGGAGCGACGCCGTCCGCTGGGGAGGCCTCGAGGGCCTCCACCCGGTCGGCGTCGTCGGGACGCTCGTCGCGCTCGCCCTCAGCCCGCTCGCCGGAGCGTTCGCCGCGTTCGTCGCTGTCCGCGGCGTGCGACGCCTCGCCCGACGCGCGACCCGGCGCTGGGGCGCACCCGTCCGCGCAGGCCAGTGGGTCATGTCGTCGGCCCTCGCCTTCTCGCACGGCGCCAACGACGCGCAGAAGGCGGTCGGCGTCGTGCTCGCGCTCCTCGCCGCGGAAGGCCGCCTCGACGGGCCCGACGCCCCGACCTGGGCGGTGCTGCTCTGCACGGGCGCGCTCACCGTCGGCACGGCGCTCGGCGGATGGCGGATCATGCGGACCGTGGGCCGCCGCATCTACCCGATCCGCTCGACCGAGGGCCTCGTGTGCGAGACCTCCTCCGCGGGCGTCATCCTCGCGGCGACGGTGCTCGGGGCTCCCGCCTCGACCTCGCAGGTCGTCGCCTCGTCGGTCGTCGGCGTCGGGGCGGGCCGGCGACGCTGGCGCCACGTCCACTGGACGGTCGTCCGCCAGATGGTCGTCGCGTGGCTCGTCACGCTGCCGGCGACCGCCGCCCTCGGCGCGTTCGGCGTGCTCCTCGTGAAGGGCGTCGGGTGATGCGCCAGCGCTGGTTCCTCCCCGACTCGCCGGACGTCCTCGGCCTGCTGCGCCACCAATTGGCGACGACGATCGACGCTCTCTCCGCGTTCTCGCGATGGGCGCAGGGGGACGCCGCGGCGGGGCGGTCGCTCGCGGCGATCGAGGAGCGCGGCGACGTCGCGAAGCGCGAGCTCCTCGCGGCGCTCCGTGCCGCCTTCGTGACGCCCCTCGAGCCCGAGGACGTCTTCGCGCTCTCACGCGCCGTCGACCGCATCCTCACCTCCGCCCGCGAGATCGTCACGGAGTCCGAGGTGCTCGCCTGCCCGCCCGACGAGAGGATCGCCGCGATGGCCGAGCTCCTCTCTCGCGCCGTCGGCTTCCTCGACGACGCGATCGCGATGCTCGCCGTCGACGGCGACCGCGCCTCGGCGCACGCGGAGGCCGCGCTCGCCGCCGAGGCGGGCCTCGACGCCGTCTACCACGAGGGCATGGCGGCGCTCCTCGGTGTCGAGGTCCGCCCCGTGCGCATCTCCCTGCGCGAGCTGTACCGGCGCTGCATGGCGGTCGGCGACATCGTCGTCGAGGCCGCCGAGCGCGTCATGTACGCGGTCGTCAAGACGAGCTGAGCCGCCGGGACCGCCGGCCGCGAGCGGTCCTCAGGCCGAGGCCGGCTCCGCCGTCGCGATCGCCGCGCCCGCCGACCGGTCGCGGCTCGCGCGGCCGTCACGCCGGCGCGCGTGGTGCCGGCGCGCATGGTCGAGAGCCCGGTCGAGGTCCGGGAGGACGTGGCTGTCGTGCCCGAGCCGGTCGAGGGCGCCGATGCGCTCGAGGAGGCGCTGGTGCTCCGGCCGGACGCACGCGAGCAGGACCGTGATCCCGCGGTCCTCGAGGACGCCGATGAGGTCCGCCAGCGCCTGCGCGCCCGTGCTGTCGAGGACGCGGACCCTCGCCATCCGCAGGATGACGACGTCGACGTCGGTCACCTCCGCCATCTCGAGGAGGAACCGCTGCGCCGCTCCGAAGAAGAGCGCCCCGTCGAGCCGGTAGGCGACGATGTGCTCCCGCAGGAGCGCCTGCTCGAGGTCGCCGTCGACGTCCTCGCCGTCGATCGGGTCGCGCTCGAAGCTCGTGCTCTGCGCGACGGCGCGAAGCGCGAGCACGCACGCGAGCGCGACGCCGACCCCGACGGCGACGACGAGGTCGAAGGCGATCGTCGCGAGGGCCGTCACGACGAGGAGCGACGCGTCGGCGCGGCTGGACCGCAGCAGCCGGCGGACGGTCCCCGCGTCGACCATCCGCACCGCGGTGACGACGAGGACGCCGGCGAGCGCCGCGAGCGGGACGCGCTCGAGCAGCGGCGCGAGGGCGAGGACGACGGCGGCGAGCACGGCGCCGTGGGAGATCGTCGCGACGCGCGTCCGGGCTCCCGCGCGGACGTTGACGGCGGTCCGCGCGATCGCGCCGGTCGCGGGCATCCCGCCGAAGAGCGACGCGGCGACGTTCGCGGCGCCCTGGCCGACGAGCTCGCGGTCGGGGTCGTGCGGCTCGGCGTCGTCGGCCATGCCGTCGGCGACCTTCGCGGAGAGGAGGCTCTCGATGGCGGCGAGCGCGGCGATCGCGAGCACGGCGCCCGCGAGACCCGGCACCTCGGACGCGGAGATCGCGGGCATGTCGGGCACGG
This sequence comes from Paraconexibacter sp., assembly GCF_059438195.1. Lineage (NCBI taxonomy): Bacteria > Bacillati > Actinomycetota > Thermoleophilia > Solirubrobacterales > Paraconexibacteraceae > Paraconexibacter > Paraconexibacter sp. The sequence continues at coordinate 9,092 of NZ_JBLKKY010000084.1, read as the reverse complement.
GGAGCGAGGCAGGGATCGCGCCGATGCGGGCGACGGGGAGCCCCGCCGCCTCGGCGAGCAGCGTCCCGGCGCCGACGGCGACGAGCGAGGCCGGCAGCGCGCGGTGGACCTTCGGCAGGACGATCATGAGGACGGCGACGAGCGCGACGATGGCCGGCGCCCATCCCGTCGCCGAGAGGCCGGCGCCCGCCCAGTCGCCGACCGCGTGGACGGCGACCGCCGCCGTGTTCTCCTCGTCGCGGGCGGCGACGCCGAGCGCGGCCGGCACCTGCTGGAGGAAGATGAGCGCCGCGATCCCGACCGTGAAGCCCTCGATGACCGGCCACGGGAGGATCGCGGCGTAGCGGCCGAGCCGCGCGGCCCCGGCGACGAGGAGGACGAGCCCGGCGAGGAAGGTGACGACGAGGACGCCCTCGGGGCCGACGTCGGCGACGACGGGGACGAGCACGACCGCCATCGCGCCCGTCGGGCCGCTCACCTGGACGTGGGAGCCGCCGGCGACCCCGGCGACGATGCCCGCGACGATCGCCGTGACGAGCCCCGCCTCGGCGCCGAGGCCGGCGGCGATGCCGAACGCGAGGGCGAGCGGCAGGGCGACGACGGCGACCGTGATGCCGGCGACGAGGTCCCCGGCCCAGTGCGCGCGCGCCCCCGCGTAGTCGCGACGGCTCGGGAGGAGCGTGCGCACGGTCGACCGGCTCATGACGCCTGCAGCTCGTCGCGGGTCGCGGTGAGCGCGTCGAGGAGGATCTCGCGCGAGACGGCGAGGAGGTCCGCGATCCGCGGGTCGGAGAGCGCGTAGGCGACGTGCGTCCCCTCACGCCGGGAGACGACGACTCCGGCACGGCGCAGGGTGGCGAGCTGCTGCGAGAGGGCCGGCTGCTCGGCGTCGACCTGGGCGAGGAGGTCGGAGACCGTCTGGTCGCCGTCGCCGAGGAGCTCGAGGACCCGGATCCGCAGCGGATGCCCGAGAGCCTTGAAGAAGTCCGCCTTCACGGCCGGGATCATTCGCTGCATGAATGCGAATATAGCAATAAGCGAATGTATGCCGCTTTTTCTGAACGGATGTCGCGGTTCGTTCGCGCCGGGACGGCGGGGATACACGGATATGCCGGTGGGTGCCGGAGTTACCCTCGGCGTGCAGGGATGCGCCGACAGTCAAGGAGGAAGCTGCTTCATGAGCACCAGCACCGGAGAGGCGATGCGCCCGGCCCCGCGGGGTTCGCGGTCGCTCTTCCACCGCCAGCTCGACCACTACCCCGACACGGGGCCGCGGGTCTTCTATCTCGGGCTCACCGTCCTCGCGACGGTGATGCTCTATTACGAGCTCTACGTCCAGGGCTCGGTCGCGACGAAGATCATCGAGGACTTCGGCTTCAGCTGGACCGAGTTCGTCCTCGTCCTCGTCATCGGCAACGCGGTCGGCGCATTCGCCTCGCTCGCCGCGGGTCTCGCCGACCGCTACGGCCGCGCGAACATCGTCGTCGTCGGCCTGTTCATCTCCGCCGCGATCATCCTCTTCGGCCTTCCGAACGTCGCGAACAAGGGCCAGTACACGACCCTCTTCGCGATCCTCAGCATCGTCGAGGGCGCCGCGCTCGTCGCGACCCCCGCGCTCATCCGCGACTTCTCGCCGCAGCTGGGCCGCGGCGTCGCGATGGGCTTCTGGACGCTCGGTCCCGTCCTCGGCAGCCTCATCGTCACGCGGGTCGCCACCGAGACGCTCGACTCCCAGCCCGACTGGGAGTTCCAGTTCTACGTGTGCGGCATCGCGGGGATGGTCATCGCGGTCGTCGCGTTCTTCGGGCTCCGCGAGCTCTCACCGCGCCTGCGCGACCAGCTCATGGTGAGCATGCGCGACCGCCAGCTCGTCGAGGCGCGTGCCGCCGGCATCGACCCCGAGAAGGCGGTCGAGGGGAACTGGCGCCAGATGATGCGGACCGACATCCTCGCGCCGGCGCTCGGCGTGAGCCTCTTCCTCATCCTCTACTACGGCCTCGTCGCGTTCATCGTCGTCTACTTCGCGAGCGTCTTCGGCTTCACCGAGCAGGCCTCGAACTCGATCGCGAACTGGTACTGGGTGACGAACGCGATCGCGCTCGTCCTCGCCGGCGTCCTCTCCGACAAGCTGCGCGTGCGCAAGCCGTTCATGCTCGTCGGCGCGCTCATCAGCCTCGTCGGGACGGCGCTGTTCGCGTCCGCGGCGACGGACCCCGGGACGAGCGAGAACACGTTCAAGCTCTACTTCGTCATCACCGCGTTCGGTGGCGGCCTCGCGTACGTCGCGTGGATGGCGGCGTTCACGGAGACGGTCGAGAAGCACAACCCGGCCGCGACCGCGACCGGCCTCGCGGTGTGGGGCTGGACGATCCGCACGGTGGTGACCCTCGCGTTCGCGGCGCTGCTGCTCGTCGTCCCGGCGACGAACACGCTCGTCGACGAGGGCCAGCGCGCCGAGCAGATCATCGCCCAGTACCCCGAGCAGGTCGAGACGCTCCAGGAGATCGGTCCGGAGACAGCCGGCCAGCTCCAGGCGAACCCCGGGGATCAGGCGGCCCAGGTCGCCGCGCTCACCGCGCTCAGCGGCATCCCCGCCGAGCAGGTGACCCGCGCGGTGACCCTCGCCGCGCAGTACGAGGAGGAGCTGGAGACCGCCCAGGCGGTCGATCAGGCGACCCTCCTCACCCTCAGCGGCAACCCGGACGACCCGCAGGCGCAGCAGGCGGCCGTCGAGGCCATCGTGAGCAACCTCGGCGTCTCGCCGCAGGAGGCGCAGGAGCGCCTCGCCGCTCTCGGCGAGGTGCCGAGCGCCGACGCCGGGTTCATGCTCACGACCGGCCAGCAGGTCCTCGCGGCCGCGACCCGGCTCGAGCAGATCGCCGAGGTGCCGGCCGCCGACCTCGGTTTCCTCGCCGAGAACGCCGAGGAGATCGAGGAGGCGCGTGCCGACGCCCCCGGCGAGTGGCAGACCTACTGGTGGATCGCGTTCGCCGGCCAGGTGATCTTCATCCCGCTCATGTTCCTCCTCACCGGGCGCTGGAGCCCGCGGAAGGCACGCGAGGACGAGATCGCCCACGAGCGCATGGTCGACGAGGAGCTCGCGAGGCTCGCTCGCGAGCGCCAGCAGAGGTCCGTCGAGGTCTCCTGATCGGGACCTAGGACGCCGGCTCGACTCGCCGCCGCAGCGACGCTGCGGCGGCGAGCGAGAAGGCGATGCCGGCGAGGATCGAGCCGTCCTGGATCGCGCCGGGGATGGACGGGCCGTCGTGGCCGGCTCCCGAGGCGTGGGTGACGGGCGCAGCCGCGGCGCTGCCGCCGGTCGCGCCCGCGGAGGACTCGACGACCGCGGGAGCCGCCTCCTCCTTCTCGTCGTCCTCGCCGCCGTGCGCGAGGGCCTGAGGCGCCCCGCCCATCGCTCCCGCGGCGAGCACGACCGCGAGGAGGACGGCCGCGAGGGGCGCGGCGGACGCCGTCGTGGCACGGCGCGAGCGGCGCGCCGCGGGGGCGACGTCGATCGAGCGGATCGCGTAGGCGGCGAGGCCGATGAAGGTCACCTCGGCGAGGACCGAGGCGACGCCCACGAGGCTCGTCCAGTCACCGACGTGGTCGCCCATCTGCGGGAACGCGACGACGCGGGTGACGAGGTATCCGCCGAGGGCTCCGGCGCTGAGGAGAGCACCGGCGCCCCACACGACGTCGGCCGCCCTCGTGTCGACGCGGACCAGGAGCGCGGCGAGACCGACGCTGGAGACGATGAGGAGCGAGAAGAGGACGGCCATGTAGACGACCTCCTCCTCGAGCTTGTGCGAGAGATCGATGAAGTGGGTGACCGCGATCGCGTTGAGCGCGGCGATCCCGAGCGCTCTTGCGAGCGCCTCGTGCTTCGTCAACATCGGGACGTAGTCCTCCTGTTGTGCGACGTCGGACGGCGTGCAGGTGTGCGAGACCCGACCTGGCGGCGCTTGACGGAGTGCTTCAGCCTAGCGGCTCCAGCGTGTGGCCCCTGCACCGGGACATGCGAGCCGCACGACCCTGCGGATCAGCCCGGCGCCGGCACGAGCTCCGACCACGTGGCGCCGCCGTCCTGCGAGCGCACGATCGCGCCCCCCGCGATCGCGACCACGATCGTCCGGTCGTCCGCCGTGACCGCGGCGGGCTCCCCGTCGACCCCGCCCACGCGCGTCCACCGCCGTCCGGCGTCGGCGCTGACGTGGACGCCGCCCTCCGGGTCGACGAGGACGAGGCGGTCGGGCGAGGGCCAGGTGACGAGGCCCGTGAGGTCCTCCCGGACGGGGCTCCAGCGGCGTCCGCCGTCCGGCGAGAGGAGGAGGCCGACGTCCGTCGCGGCGAGCAGCCGGTCGGGGTCGCGCGGCGAGATGGCGAGGTCGAAGACGTTCCCCGGCATCGTGCGCTCCGTCCAGTCGCGCCCCATGTCGTCGGAGCGCAGGAAGCGGCCGCTCACCCCGTCGACGGCGTAGAGGACGCCGTCCGAGTGCTCGAGCACGTGGAGGTCGGCCTCGCCGCCGAGAGAGACGGTGCGCCAGCTGCGGCCGCCGTCGCGTGTCTCGATGAGGCCGACGTTGCCGGGCAGGTCCTCCCCGGGGGCGCCGTGGCCCGACGCGAGGTAGCGGTCCTCGCCGGCGACCGTGAAGCCCATGAGGTCCGTCGTCGCCTCGCCGACGCGCGCGGGCGCCCCGCCGTCGACGCGGAAGAGCCCGACGTGGGTCGCGACGAGCAGCGCGCCGTCGCCGGGTGCGGTCGCGAGGCCGTGGACGTGCTCGAAGGCGCTCGTCGCCTGGACGCGGCCGGGGGCCTCCTCCGTCGTCGCGGAGGTGTCGTCGGCGCTGTCGTCCCCGCAGGCGGCGAGGGCGAGCGCGGCGGTGGCGAGGAGTGCGAGCGGAGTGAGGCGTCGGGCGATCATCGTCCGCGATGCTACGGCTCCGCGTGTCCGATTCGCGTCAACGCGCCGACGCCACCGCGCGACGCAGGACGAGGGCGACGATCGAGACGGCCGCGATCGCCCATCCGACCGCGACGAGGAGCTCGGTCGTCGAGGCGAACCCGGGGCCGAAGGCGCCGTCGACGAGCGTCCGGGTCGCGCCCCATCCCGGGAGGAGCGTCGCCCAGTCTTGCGGCGCGCCGTCGAAGAACATCGGGTTCTGGGCGACGCCGAAGTCGAGCATCGGCGCGAAGAACATGAGCTGCGCCGCGCCGACACGCCCGACGAGAGCCCCGGCGATCGCGCCGAGCGCCGCGTAGGTGAGGCCTGCGAGCAGGTTCCCGGCGACGAACGGCACCCACTGCCGCGGCGCGAAGTCGGCCGCCGTCACGCCGAGCGCGACGACGAGGACGAGCGTCGTCCCGCCGGCCATGACGACGAGGCGCGGGACGATCGCCTCGACGGGCCGGTAGCCGGCGACGACGAGCCGCCTGTCGGCCTCGAGCGCGGCCTGGACGATGAAGAGGCCGATGAGCCCGCCGAGGAAGCCGACCGTGATCGGCACCATGATGGCGCCGTGCAGGTCCCGCATGTCCGTCGCGACCTGCTCGTCTCCCGGCACCGTGATGAGGCGGGGCAGCGGCTCGGTGACGAGGAAGCTCCAGGTGATGAAGAGCACCGGGACGACGACGAGGAGGACCAGGAGCAGGGGGCGTCGCGCCTGCTCACGCAGGCCGAGGCGCGTCGCGGTGAGGACGCGGGCGCTCACGCGGGCGCTCCCGCAGGCCGGGCGCGCCACCAGAACGCGGCGAGGGCGAGTCCGAGCGCGGCCGCGACGATGACCCCGAGAAGGATCCAGTCGCCGGTTCCGGTCGCCCGGCCGGCGCCGGCGTCGACGAGGACCTCGGCGGCCGTGCGTGTCGGCGCCGCCATGGCGGGACCTCCGCTGTCGGCCATCCCCGGTCCCGCGAAGATGTCGACGACGAAGACGAGCGCGACGGCGAGGGTGCCCTCGAGGGGGTCGCGAACGAGCGACCCGATGAGGGCGCCGACGGCGACGTACACGAGCGAGAACGCCGCGATCGCGACGAACGCGTGCGCCGGACTGGGGATGTCGACGCGGATGAGGAGCGTGGCGAACGCCGTGACGGTCGCGACGGCGGCGAGAAGCGCGGCCGAGACGATGCGGGCGACGGCGACCCGGGCCGCCCCGAGTCCGGCGAGCGCGAGTCGGCGGTCCGCACCGTGGGAGGAGGCCGCGGCGAAGAAGCCGAGCACGCCGGAGAGGAAGGCGGCCGCCCATCCCGCGCCGAGCGCGCCGGCGCTCGCGCCGGACACCGCCCCGCCGAGCGCGGCGGCGAACTCGCTGAGCACGGCGACCGAGGCCGCGACGAAGACGGCCGGGATGAGGACGAGGAGGACGAGCGTGAGCGGCTGCCGCAGCTGCTCGCGGACGAACGCCCGGCCGACGGCGGCGAACGGCGTCATGAGACGACCACCTTGCCGTCGCGGAGCTCGGCGATGCGGTCGAGTCGTTCGCGCTCCGAGAGGAGGTGGGAGACGATGAGGACGCTCGTGCCGCGGTCTCGGCGGTCGGCGACGAGGTCCCAGAAGCGCAGGTAGGTCTCCCAGTCGAAGCCGGCGTACGGCTCGTCGGCGAGGAGGAGCGCCGGCTCGTGGAGCAGCGAGAGCGCGAGGTTGAGCTTCTGACGCGTGCCGCCGGAGAGCTCCTCGACGCGGTGGTCGCGGAAGCGCTCGAACTGCAGCTCGCGCAGAAGGGCGGCGGCGGACTCCTCGATGCGCTCGGAGGGCAGGTCGTAGGCGCGTCCGAACAGCTCGACGTGCTCGCCGACGGTGAGCTTGTCCCAGAGCAGCGGCGCCTGCGGGCAGTAGCCGACCGACCCGCGCTGCTCGACCCGTCCGGCGTCCGCGGAGAGGAGGCCGACGACGATCTTCATCAGCGTGCTCTTGCCGGATCCGTTCTCGCCGACGAGCCCGACGACCTCACCCGGCGCGATGTCGAGGTCGACGCCTCGCAGGACCTCGACCTCGCGCCGCGGCCACAGGCCGCGCCGGAACGACCTGCGGACGTCCCGCACGGTGAGGACGGCTCGGGTCGCGGCATGTGAGGCGCCGGTGGCCGGTGCGGACGTCGTGCGGGGCATGCGCGCCTCCTCGCGTCGCGGGAGCTTCCACGCTATGTCACGCCGTCGTCGGCGCCGTCCGTGCCGAGTGCCGTGAACGGGTCCGTAATCTCCCGCGGCCTCGCGCGGAGGAGGGCGGACGGCGACACCTGCCGCGTGTCCTACGGTGTGGAGCATGCGTCGCTGCCTCTCGCTCGTCGCCGCGGGCCTTCTGCTGCTGCTGTCGGCCGCTCCGGCCCGGGCAGCCGACGACGCCGCGGGATGCGACGGGCTCTCGGCGTCGCGCCTCGAGGCGCTCGGGGACCGCGCGATGGGGCAGATGCTCGGCGATCCCGATCTCCACGCGGAGATGGACGCGCTCATGGAGCGACGCCACGGCGAGGAGGGGGCACGCGCGATGCATCGCGCGATCGGCGCCCGCGTCGCCGGCTGCGCCGGCGCCGGCGCCGGATTCGGGCCCGGCATGGGCCCAGGGCTCGGCATGGGCATGGGGTCGATGGGCGGCCCCGGCAGGTGGGACGGCGACCGCATGTCGCCCCCGGCTCTCGCGGCCGCAGACGGCGACGAGGACGACGACGAGATCGCCGCGGCGATCGTCGCCGGCTCGCTCGTCCTCATCTCGCTCCTGGGGCTCGGCGGCGTCCTCCTCGCCCGGCGTCGTCGGACCGGGCCCGGACCCCGCGACGACGCTCGCAGCCTCCTCGAGCGCCGGCTCGCCACCGGCGACATCGACCCCGACGACTTCGACGCGCGCCTCAGGGCGCTGAAGGGAGACGCATGATCGACGCGATCCTCACCCTCGTCCCTCTCGCCGACTGGGACGGTCATCACGACGGCGGCTGGTGGGTCATGGGGTTCGGCATGGTCCTGTTCTGGGGGCTCGTGATCGCGGCCATCGTCTGGCTCGCACGCGACGGCCTCGGCCGGCCCCACCACCACGGCCCCCCCTCCGCGGGCCGGGAGACGCCGCGGGAGCTCCTCGACCGGCGCTTCGCGAACGGCGACATCACCGTCGAGGAGTACGAGGAGCGCCGGGCGCGCCTCGAGCGTCGCGACGACTGAGCGACGGCAGCGCCGAGCGTCTCAGTGGACGACGACGAGCTCGCCCAGGAAGAGGCTGAGGACGAGGGCTCCGAGGACGAGCGGCACGACGAGCAGGCCGCGGCGGTCGGTCTCGCGGGCGCTCGCGCCGAGAGCCACCGCGACGAGCGTCGCCGCGAGCCAGACCGGGCCGACGACCTCCCCGAAGTCGTCACCGAGCTCGCCGCCCGCGAGCCGCGCGATCGCAGCTGCCGCGAGCGTGACGACGGGGATGACGACGGTCGGCACGAGGGCGATCCGCACCGCCCACCGTCCCCGAGAGGTCGCGGGCGGGGTGCGGAGGAGGAGCCGGGCGGCGAGCGCACCGGCCGTGATCGCGAACACCGCGCCCGAGAGCATGAGGACGGCCGGGAGGAGCTGGTCGAGGACGTTGTCGTCCGCCGGGTCGTCGCTGCGGCCGATCGACGCCGCGACGATCGCCGCGGCGATGAGGGCGACGCCGGCCGCCTCGAGCCCGAGCGGAGACCCCGGTCGATCCGGGCGGGGCCATCGCGGATGGGGGAAGGCCGTCATGCGGCCAGTGTCCTGCGACCGGCGGGACGACGGATCCGCTGTCTCCCGCCGCCGCGTGCGGGCAGGTACGGAGGTGCGGCGCTTCCCCGCTCAGCCGTCCGCTAGCCTCGCTCGCCCGATGCTCACGGTCCTCGCCAGCCTGTGCGTCGCAGCCGCGATGCTCGTCGCCGCTGCGCTCAAGCTCGTCGATCGCACCGGCTCCGCCGTCGCGCTCACGACCTACGGCCTGCACGGCCGCGCCGGCCGCGCCGTCGTGTGGGGTCTCGCCGGATGGGAGCTCGTGCTCGCCGCCGGGCTTCTCGCCGGCGCCGTGCCGCTCGCCTGGGCGGCAGCCGGCACGCTCGCGCTCTTCGCCGGCGCGCAGGTCGCGCTCGTCTCCGCCGGCCGGGGCGGGC
>NZ_JBLKKY010000083.1:0-15237 GCF_059438195.1 Paraconexibacter sp. | reverse complement strand
AGCGGCTTCCACAGCGAGTGGATGACGCCGACCGCCCCGTAGCAGTCCTTCACCGAGCCGACGATGACCCGCATGGCCGTCAGGTCGTAGATCTCGTTGAACTCGCGGCCCTTCTTCGTCATCTTCGTGTAGATGGAGTAGAAGTGCTTCGCGCGACCGGAGATCTCCGCGTCGATGCCGAGCGCCTCGAGCTCGCGCGCGAGGTACTCGCCCGCCTTGCTCACGTACTGCTCGCGCTCCTCGCGCTGCTGGTTCACCAGGCCCTTGATCTCCTGGTACTTCCGCGGGTGCAGCGTCGCGAACGCGAGGTCCTCCAGCTCCCACTTCAGGGCGTGGATGCCGAGCCGGTGCGCGATGGGCGCGTAGATCTCCAAGGTCTCCTTCGCCTTGTCGATCTGCTTCTGCTTCGGCATCGCCGCGATCGTCCGCATGTTGTGCAGGCGATCGGCGAGCTTGATGAGGATGACCCGGACGTCCGAGGCCATCGCGACCATCATCTTGCGGTAGTTCTCCGCCTGCGCCTCGTCGCGCGAGGTGAAGGTGATGCCGGTGAGCTTCGTCACCCCGTCGACGAGGGCGCGCGCCTCCTCGCCGAACCGCTCCTCGACCTCGTCGAGCGACGCGCTGGTGTCCTCGACCGTGTCGTGGAGGAGCGCGGCGATGAGCGTCTCGGTGTCGAGCCGCATCCCCGCGCAGATCTTCGCGACCCCGACGGGATGGACGATGAAGTCCTCGCCGCTCTTGCGCCGCTGGTCGGCGTGGTGCTCGCACGCGAAGCGGAACGCGTCGGTGACGCGGTCGCGGTCCACCTGCATCGCGGCGTCGTCGGCGTGCTCCTCGACGATCGCGAAGAGGTCGGAGAGCAGCCGGGCCTCGGTCTCGGTGAGCCCGTCGGGCTGGACGAGCTCCTCCCGCCGCCGCCCGTGGACGGCGTCGATCGGCTCGCGCGGGCCCGGCGGCCGGGCGGTCGCGACGGCCCTGCGGTCGCCGTTGCCCGCCGCCGCGGTCTCGGCGGGCGGCTGGGGGTTCGTCACGCCGCTGCGATCGTCCTGTCCGTCAGCCATGCGAACGCCTCCTCGCGCCGGGCGTCGCAGGCGCGCATGCACGCCGACCTGCGGAGGTCGACGTGGTCCACCGGGAGCAGCTCGGCCGTGAAGGCCGCTTCGTCGACGCGAGCGAGACCCGCCTCGCGCAGGACGCAGAGGAGCCTGCCCGCGAGCACGGGATGCCGGGGCCGCGGCCCGTCGCCGTCGAGAGCGTCGCCGAGCGTCGCACCGGTGCGCAGCGCGCGGTAGACCGCGCGCAGGGGCTCGGTGAGATCGTGGAGATGCTCGTGGACATCCACTGCGAAGCGTAGCTCAGCGTCTCCCCACAGCCGGAGGGACGTCCGGTCGGGGTCACCGGCCTCCCACCGCTCGAGCAGCGCCGGGTGCGCGGGCGGGTCGAGCAGGACGACGTGCGTGGCGGAGCCGAGGGCGTCGCACGGCCCGTCGGCCTCGAGCGCGTGGGAGGAGACGAGCGCGACACCCGCGAGGCGTCCCGAGAGGTGCTCGCGGCGCGCGACGGCATCCGCGCAGACGACGACGACGGGCTCACCCGTCGCCACGAGGCCCGCGACGGCTCCCACGGCGCCGCCGCCGCGGCGGTCGAGGACGACGCGGCGACCGGCCCCCGGGGCGGGGCGCAGGGAGGCGTACGGGGCCGGCGCCCGCGCGGCGGCGAGGATCGCCTCGCGCCGGTCGGCGTCGGGACCGGGCCGGTCGCGGACCTCGATCGGCGCGTCGCCGACCGCGACCGCGTGACGCAGGACGAGACGCGGCTCGACCGCGCCCTGCCACTCGTTCACCTCGAGCGCGAACGTCGCGTCGATGGCGCTGTCGTGGCCGTCCGGGAGCGCGGTGCGGCCGAAGGCGACGGCACGGGCCCGGACGCCGCCGGATTCGACGGTGAACCGCAGGTGCTTCCCCTCGCCCATCGGCCGGACGTCGGTGAGGCGCGCGCCGGGCACGAGGAGGCGCGGCTCCGGGTTGCCGATGCCGAACGGAGCGAGCTGCGCCAGCTCCTCGGCGAGGTCGAGGCCGAGCTCGTGCCCGGCCAGGACCGCGTCGACGCGGGCGACCGGCACGAGATCCTCCGGGCGCAGCGCCGCATCGGCGTACGCGCAGAACGCCTCGCGCAGCGCCGGGAGGGCGTCGCGCCGCACCGTGCATCCGGCCGCGGCGCGATGCCCGCCGTGACGGAGGAGGTGCTCCGCGCAGGCGTCGAGGCCCCCGAGGAGGTCGAACGCCGGGATCGAGCGCCCGCTCCCCGTCCCCTCGTCGCCGTCGAGCGCGACGAGGACGGCAGGGCGGCCGTGGCGCTCGGCGATCCGGGAGGCGACGATGCCGATGACGCCCGGGTGCCAGTCGTCGCCCCAGAGGACGTAGGCGGGCTGCTCCCCGAGGGCCGCCACCTGCCGCTCGGCCTCGAAGAGGATCCGCGTCTCCGTGTGCCGGCGGTCGGCGTTGAGGCGGTCGAGCTCCTCGGCGACGGCCGCGGCGCGGTCCGCGTCCCCGGTGAGGAGGAGCTCGAGCGCGGCGTCGGCGCGGGAGACGCGGCCCGCCGCGTTGAGCCGGGGGGCGAGACGAAAGCCGATGTGGCCGGCGTCGACCTTGTCGGGGGCGACCTGCGCGATGCGCATGAGCGCGCGCAGCCCGGGCTTCCGCGTCGTGGCGAGCGCCCGGAGCCCGTCGCGCACGAACGTGCGGTTCGCGCCGTGCAGCGGGACGCAGTCGGCGACGGTGGCGAGCGCGACGAGGTCGAGGTCGTCGTCGGGCGACCATCCGCCGGAGGCGTCGCCCGCCGCCGCGTGGACCGCGGCTGCGAGCGCGTGGGCCACGGCGGTCGCGCAGAGGTCGGGGCACGGGTGGCCGCACACGACCGGGTGCACGATCGGCGCGTCGGGCAGCCGGCCGTCCGCCCGGGGCGCGTGGTGGTCGCAGACGACGACGTCGAGCCCCGCGGCTCGCGCCGCCGCGACCTCGTCGACGGCCGTGATCGCGCAGTCCACGGTGATGAGAAGGCGCGTGCCGCGCGCCGCGAGGCGCTCGACCGATGCCGCCGTGAGCCCGTAGCCGTCGGCCTCGCGGTGCGGCAGCAGGTGGTCGGCATCGGCGCCCAGCGCCCGCAGCGCGCGCAGGACGATCGCCGTCGAGCACACGCCGTCGACGTCGTAGTCCCCGTGGACGGTGATCCGCGTGCCCGCCTGCACGTGCCGGAGGACGAGCGCGACGGCGTCGTCGATCCGCGCGAACGCGGTCGGGGCGTGGCGCTCTTCGGCCGACAGCCAGGCCCGCGCGACGTCGGGATCGGCGAGCCCGCGCCGGACGAGCACCTGGGCGACCGCCGGGGAGACGCCGAGCGCGGCCTCGAGCGCGCGCGTCTGCGCGCTCGGGCACGGCGGGATCTCGAGGCGGGCGTCGGGCGGTGCGGCCATGTCCCGTCCGACGGTAGGAGGCGAAGAGGACGGAAGGGGCCGTCGAGCCCGCAATCTCCGGCCTTTCGTCACGAAGCCGGTCGCCGGCCCCGCGTCGCGCTCGGCTACCTCAGCGGGCTGGGGCGGTGGATCTGCGCGACGTCGGGCCCCGCGACCCAGGGGCCATCGGCGCGGAGGCGGTACCGGACCCGGACCCGCGCCCGGCGATCGACGGTCCGCGCGGGGACGACGCGGTCGAACGTCCCGTCGGACGCCGTCCGGAACCGGGCGCGGCGCTCGGCCCCGGGCGTCGGAGCGGAGCGCAGCGTGCGCCACCGACCGTCGCCGCGCCGGACCTGCAGCTCCGCCACGCGCCGCCCGCTCCCTGGGCGAACGCGCCCGAAGATGCCGCTGCGCGGCACCGTGCGGCCGCGGAGCGGGCGCACGAAGACCCCGGCGGCGAAGGCCTCCTGCGCGGGCTTCGGCGTCCCGTCCGCGAACTGGAGCCCGGACCGCCACTCGCCGAACCCGCGGCGCGAGCTGGCTGTGAGGCGGGCCTCGCCAGGCGGGACGTCGCGGAGGAGGAACTGCGAGTGCGCGACGACCCGCGGGTCGCGCCACGCGAGGTACTCCGCCCACGGCAGGAACCGCACCTGGTGCGCGAGGCCGAAGCGCGCGTCCGGCGCCGGCGGGTTCGTCTCGTAGCCGTACTCGGTGATCCAGACCTCGCGGTTCCCGTCGGCGAGCCGGCCGCGGTCGGCGAGCCGGTCGAGGAGCCGCGTCAGGCGCGGGAGCGCGCCGAGCGGGACGTCGTCGGGCTGGTTCTTCGACGGCCGCGCGTCGGGCGGGGTGTGCAGCGAGTACGGGTGCATCGTGAAGCCGTCCCCCGGGACCTCGCGGAAGTCGGCGCAGTCAGCGTCGCGGCGGGGACGCAGCCGATCGTCGACGCACGCGAGCCCGCGGACGAACTCGAGCGGCGCGACCCCCTTCCCGCCGGCGTCCTTGCTCGCGAGGCCGCCGATGAGGACCTTCGCCTCGGGCTGGACCGCCTTCACGGCGGCGTCGGCCGCGGCGACCATCCGGCGGTACGTCGCGGGGCTCGCCGGCTCGCCGTCGGCCAGCTGGGGCAGGAGGAAGGCCGGGTGGTTCGGCTCGTTCCACACGCCGAAGAGCGACACCCGCGGGAGCGGCTCCCCCGCCGGCGCGGGCGGCCCGGGCTCGGGCGGAGCGGTCCCGAAGAGGTCGTCGAAGAAGGTCGCGTCCGCCGAGGGCTCGGGCGGAGGCTCGGTGACCGGCGGGACCGCGAAGCTCCCCGAATAGCGCCGCGCGACCGCGGAGGCGAACCGTCCGTAGGCCGCGACATCGAGGTTCGTCCTCGCCCGCGGGCCGGGTTCGTCGTCGGCCGCCCAGTGCGGCGCCCAGAACCCGATGTCGAGCATGACCTCGAGGCCCCGGTCGTCGGCGAGCCGCAGGAGGCGGTCCAGCGGCGCCCACCGCGCCTGCTCGTAGGCGGCGGGACCGGCGTCGTCGAACCCGGCGGGCGCGGACCCCGCATCGGCGTCGCGCGTGAGTGACGACCAGCTCGCCGTGACCCTCACGGTGTCCACGCCGAGCGCCACGAGCTGGTCGAGCACGGCGGCGACCTCCGGGCCCGAGCGGTGCAGGAGAAGCGCGTCGTCCTGGACGACCGTGCGCAGGGGGCCGCGGGCATCGGCGGGCGCGGGCGCGACGCATGCCGCCAGCGCGCCGACGGCGGCGAGCGCGCCGGCCACGCGCCGAACCCATGCCCCCCCTCCCCCGCACGGCCCTGCTCCTATCCGGTGGGCGAGGCGCTCCGCACGGAGGCCTCCGCGGCCTCCTCCTGCGCGATCGCGTCGCGGTAGCCGATCGCGTAGATGACGGCGAGCCCGATGATCGCGCCGGGGATGCCCTCGAGCGCCGTGACGATGTCCGTCTCGTCGCGGCCGGGGATCGAGAACCCGTGGATGACGAGGCCGACGAGGATCGAGCCGACGAACGCCCCGAGGAACGCCCCGGCGATGCCGCCCCAGAAGCGGTCCGGCACGAAGATCGTGAAGTGCCAGACCGCGAGCCCCATCGTCACCCAGACCAGTACGCCCATCGTCCGTCCTCCTACCGCGGCCGGCCGTGCCGGGGGTTGCGCTTGCGGTTCGACTTGCTGCGCGGCTTCTTCTTGTCGTCCTTCATGACGAGGTCCTCCGGGCGCGCGTCGGCGGCCGGATCGCGTTCCTCCGTCGCCACGGGCTCCTCCTCGACGTGGAGGTCGCGGACCATCTCGTCGAACTCCTCCTTGCTCACGCCGCGGGACGGATCGTCGGGCTGGGTCACGCGGCGCGCCCGGCGCCGCTTCCCCGCCTCGGCGCGCTCCGAGTCGGCCTCGACGGCCGCCGAGCCCACGGCGTAGGCCGGGACGAGGCCGTCGTTCTCGGCCATGATCCGCAGGCGCCGGCGACGGTAGAGCGGCTCGCGCTCCTTCCACTCGGTGAGCACCGGCGAGGCGATGAAGATCGACGAGTACGTGCCCGAGATGACGCCCACGAGGAGGGCGAACGCGAAGTCCTGCAGCGTCTCGCCACCGAAGAGGAACAGCGCGAGCACCGGGAGGCCGGTCGAGACCGAGGTCGCGATCGACCGCGTGATGACCTCGCTCATGGAGCGGTTGACGATCTGCGAGAAGGCGGCTCGCGGCATCCGCGGGATGTTCTCCCGCACGCGGTCGAAGACGATGATCGTGTCGTAGAGCGAGTACCCGAGCAGGGTGAGGAGCGCCGCGACCGTCGACGTCGTCACCTCCCGGTCGGTGAGGGAGTAGATGCCCGCGACGATGAGGATGTCGTGCGCGAGCGCGATGAGGACCGGGACGGCGTACTTCCACTCGAAGCGCAGCGCGATGTAGGCGCTGATGACGAGCAGCGAGGCGATGACCGCGATGATGGCCGCCTCGGCGATGCTCTCGCCGAAGGTCGGGCCGATCGACTCGGTGTCGGGCGGCAGGGCGAGGCCGAAGGCGTCGTCGAGCTGCTCGGTGATCGTCGTCACCTGGGCGGGCTCGAGCTCCTCGGTCTGGATGAGGAACGCGTTGTCGCCGAGCTCCTCGTCCGTGACCTCCTGGATCTGCGCGTTGCTGCCGACCCCTCCGAGCGCGTCGCGCACGTCGCCGTCGTCGACGCCCTGCTCGAGCGCGACGGTGATCCTCGTGCCCGACTCGAAGTCGATCCCGAAGTCGAGGCCCTTCCCGCCGAGCGCCAGCGCGCCGATGATGAGGATCATGCCCGAGGCGGAGAAGAACCACTTCGCCAGGCCCGCGTAGTCGTAGCGGAAGCGCGGCTTCGCCTGGGGCGCCGCCCCGAGAGCGCTCGGCTTCTGCAGGAGCTTCGTCCGGCTGAGCGTGCCGAGGATCGCCTGCGTGAGGAGGACGGCGGTGAAGAGCGAGACGAGCGTGCCGATGCCGAGGACGAGCGCGAATCCCTTGACGCCGGCGGTCGCGAGCACGAAGAGGATGAACGCGACCATGAACACGACGACGTTCGCGTCGATGATCGCCGTGATGCCCTTCTTGTAGCCCGCGGCGATCGCCGCGATGATCGATCTGCCGGCTCTCACCTCTTCCTTGACGCGCTCGAAGATGACGATGTTCGCGTCTGCCGCGACGCCGAGCGTGAGGACGAGACCCGCGATGCCCGGGAGCGTCAGCGTCACCGGGATGAGCTTGATGAGCGCGAAGAAGTAGACCGCGTAGACGATGAGAGCCGCGGCGGCGATGACGCCGAGGACGCGGTAGAACGCGAGCAGGAAGAGGACGACGACGATGAAGCCCGCGATGCCGGCGATGAGGCCCTCGTCGAGCGCCTGCTCGCCGAGCGTCGCCGAGACCTGCGACTGCGAGATGAGCTCGAGCTCGATCGGGAGCGCGCCGGTGCGCAGGAGGTTCGCGAGCCGCTGGGCGCTGTCGATCGTGAAGCCGCCCGAGATCTCGGAGCCCGTGCGCGCGTCGATGCCGTCGGGGTTGCGGTTGAAGTCGATGAACGGCGTCGAGATGATCTCGCCGTCGAGGACGATCGCGAAGTGCTGCGCGGCGCTGAGCGGGCTCGATCCCGGGATGAAGAGGGACTGGCCGCGCTCGGCGATCTCGCGCGTGACCTCCTGCCAGATCTCCCGGCCCTCGTCGGAGAACTCGAAGGTGACGTTCGGCTGGCCGGTCCCGCCCGGTCCCGAGTCGAAGTTCTGCTCGGGGTTCTTGATGTCCGTCCCGCGGAGGGCGAAGTCGTCGTTGAGGACGTAGTAGCAGTCGCGCTCGGTCTCGTTGTCCTCCGCGCCGTCGGGCTGCTCGGCCTGGAGGACGATCGTGCCCTCGTTGACCGTGACGACCCGCTCGTCCTCGAGCGGCTCCTCCGACGTGCGGTCGAGGCCGACGAAGAGGTCCTCGCGCTCCGCCTCCGGGCCGGAGACGATCGTGCGCGACTCGTCGTTGACGAGGTAGTACCGGGGGCCGCCCGTCGCCGTCTGCTGGTTCGGCATCGGCGCGCGGCGCCGCGCCCGGGCGACGGCGTCGTACTGCGGGAGGCAGCCCGTCTGGCCGGCGGCCTGTCCGCCGTGGATCGACGCGTCCGAGGGGTCGGGCTCGAGATCCGGCCCGAGGACGTTCGCCTCCCAGTCGTAGAAGAAGAGCTGGGCGGTCGTGCCGACCTGTCTCTGCGCCTCCTCCGCGTTGTCGACGTCGGGGAGCGAGACGATGATCTGGTCCTCGCCCTGGCGCTGGATCTCCGGCTCGGCGACGCCGAGCTCGTCGACGCGCTCGCGCATGATGTCGATCGAGCGCTCGACCGCGTCGTTGTTGACGTCGCTGAACTTCGTGGGCTTCGCCTGGTAGACGAGCTCGACGCCGCCCTTGAGGTCGAGGCCGAGCTTCGTGTCCTTGACGGCGATCACGCCGACCGACGCGGCGATGAGCCCCGCGACGAGCAGCAGGATGAAGGCGTTGCGACGTCGGTCGGACATGGGGAAGGGCATCCCGCGCGGAAGGGCGGGACGGAGGGACCTTACTTGTCGGGGGTGAGGACGAGCAGCAGGCCGCCGTCGTCGTCGTAGGCGGGGAACAGGTCGGCCGTCGCCGACGCGGGGAGATCGCCCTCGGCGTTGACGCGGACGGACTTGCCGAGCTGACGCACGCCCCACTCGAGGACGGTCGCGACGTGATCGGCGCCCTCGTCGAACTCGAGACCGAGGACCTCGCTCACCGGGCGGCCGATGACGCGCTCGTCGTCCAGGCCGGTGAGCTCGAAGCTTCCCCGGCCGCACGCGATGACCTTGCCCTGCTGATCGCAGGCGAAGAACGCGGCGTTCGGTGCCGGGTAGTAGTCGTCGAGCAGCTCGAAGAGGAACCCGAAGCCGCACTTCGCGCAGCCCTTGGGCGTCGTGCGGAAGCCGGCGGTCCGGTCGGTCTCGGCGCTGCGGGCTCCGCAGTTGGGGCAGATGAAGAGGTGAGCCATCGGTTGACCTCAACAGCGTACGCGAGGGCGGGGATGGGCCGTCGCACGCCTCCGTGCCGGGGGCGCACGGCGGAGCGTGCAGGCGACGTCTCAAGACGCGGGCGCGCGAGGCCGATGACAGGGGCAGCGATGGTTCCCCCGCCTGATGTCCCCGTCTCCCTGCGCGACGCCGAGATCGCCCAGGAGATCGCGCGCGCCGCGGCCCGTGGCCGCGCGGCCGACCGCCGGCCCACCCTCGAGCAGCTCCTCGCCGCGTTCGGCGAGAGCGCTCCGACCCCGCAGGCGCGTCGCCGCGTCGCCGCCGCGCTCGCCCTCGCGGGCGTCCGCACCGCTCCCCCGCTCGACGACGCCGCACCGGGCCAGCGTCTGACGCTCGGCGGCGAGCGCAAGGGCAGGGGCACGACGACCAAGCGCGCGCTCGCCGGCGCCGGCGCGCTCGCCCTCCTCCTCGGCGGCGCGGGCCTCGCCGCCGGGCTCGGTGCCGGAGGGGACGGAGGCGAGCGCCTCAGCGCCCTTCCCGCCGGGACGACGACCGCGGTGACCGCAGCGACGCCGGCGGAGACCGTCCCCGGCGACGAGGCGACCGCGACCACGACGACGGGACCGGCCGGGGACGCGGACGCCGCCGGCGGGAAGGCGACCTCCCCCGCCTCCTCCGACGAGACGCCGTCCGCGCCGCCGGAGGACGACACCTCCGCGGAGAAGCCCGCGGAGAAGACGACCTCCGCGTCGACGTCGAAGAAGACGACCAGCGAGAAGCCGAAGAAGAAGAAGACGCCGACCCGCGTGACCGTCCGGCTGCGGCCCGCGGCGCCGACCTTCCTCTGCGCCGACGACGGCAACGGCAAGATCCTCTTCAACGGGACGCTCAGCGGTCCCCGCGTGTTCAAGGGGAAGCGCGTCCGCCTCAACGTCGGCCTCGGCAGCACGAAGGTGATCGTCAACGGCAAGGACGTGCCCCTCAACGGCTCCCCCGCGGGGCTCGACATCACCCGCAAGCGGCAGATCCCCCTGGCCCTCGGGCAGCGGCCCGCCTGCTGAGCCGGCCCGGAGCCCCGGTCCCGCGCGACGCCTCCCGACCGCGGCGCGGATCCTCCGCGCCGATCGTGCCCTCGCGTGCGGACCGTCAGAAGAGGCCGGTCTCGCGCGGCTCGAGCCCGAGATGGCGGTAGGCCCGCGGTGTCGCGACGCGTCCGCGCGGCGTCCGCATGAGGAAGCCGCACTGCAGGAGGTAGGGCTCGTAGACGTCCTCGAGCGTGTCCTGCTCCTCGCCGATGGCCGCCGCGAGCGTCGAGAGGCCGACCGGGCCGCCGTCGAAGCTCTCGCAGATCGTGCGCAGGATCTCCCTGTCGAGGCGGTCGAGCCCCGTCTCGTCGACCTCGAGGAGCTCGAGCGCGGCGTCCGCGACCTCCGCCGTGACGACGCCGTCCGCACGCACCTCGGCGTAGTCGCGCACCCGCTTGAGCAGGCGGTTCGCGACGCGCGGCGTGCCCCGCGAGCGGCGCGCGACGGCGACCGCGCCGTCCTCGGCGAGATCGATCCCGAGGATGCCGGCGCTGCGGCGGACGATCGTCGCGAGCTCCCCGGGACCGTAGGGCTCGAGGCGGTGCTGGATGCCGAACCGGTCGCGCAGCGGCGTGGTGAGGAGCCCGACCCGCGTCGTCGCGCCGACGAGCGTGAACGGAGGGAGCGGCAGCGTCATCACCTTCGCGCCGGCGCCCTGGCCCACGGTGATGGGGAGCTGACGGTCCTCCATCGCCGGGTAGAACGTCTCCTCGAGCGCGCGCGGGAGCCGGTGGATCTCGTCGACGAAGAAGACGCTGCGGGGCTCGAGCGCCGTGAGGAACGCCGCGACGTCGCCCTTGCGCTCGAGCGCGGGCGCCGCCGTCATCACGAACGGGACGTCGAGCTCGGCGGCGAGGATCTGCGCGAGCGACGTCTTGCCGAGCCCGGGCGGGCCCGCCAGGAGGACGTGGTCGAGCGCGTCCCCGCGCGCCGCGCACGCCTCGACGCTGACGGTGAGCTGGTCGCAGAGACCGTCCTGGCCGACGAAGTCCGTGAGCGTGCGGGGACGGAGCGACGTCTCCTCGACGTCCTCGTCCGGCAGCCAGCCGGGGGTCTGGATCCGCACCGGCTCGGTCACCGGCGGGCCCCGCGCAGCGCCTGGGCGAGCAGCTCCTCCGGCGTGTCCCCGGTCGCCTCGGCGAGCAGGGACTCCGCCTCCGCCGGGGGATAGCCGAGCTCGACGAGCCCGTCCCGCGCGAGGAGCCTCGGGTCGTCCCCGCGGTGCGCGACGACCTCCCCGCCCTCCTCGACGACCGGCACGCCGACCTTCTCGCGCAGCTCGACGATGATCCGCTCCGCCGTGCGCTTCCCGATCCCGGGGACCGCCTGGAAGCGGGCGTGGTCGCCGGCCGCGATCGCGCGGACGAGGTCACGCGGAGGGCCGCCGCCGAGGACCGCGAGCGCGACCTTCGGGCCGACGGACTGCACCCCGATGAGCATGAGGAAGAGATCGCGCTCCTCCTCGGCCGCGAACCCGAAGAGAGCGAGCGCGTCGTCGCGGACGATGAGGTGCGCGTGGAGCGACACCGACTCGCCCACGGCGGGGACCGCCTTCAGCGTCTCCGCCGAGACCGCGAGCCGGTAGCCGACGCCGCTCGCCGTCTCGATGACGACGTGATCGGCGCGGCGGACCGCGACGTCGCCGGCGACGAGCGCGATCATCGCGACGCCCCCGACGCGGCGCGCCGGGCCGCCACGGCCGCGGTGAGCGGCGCGTGGTTCGCGTGGCAGATCGCGACCGCGAGAGCGTCGGCCGCGTGATCGGGACGCGGCAGCTCCGGGAGGGCGAGGAGGGCCTGGACCATCCGCTGCACCTGCTCCTTGTCGGCGCGGCCGGTGCCGCACACGGCGCCCTTCACCTGCTGCGGCGTGTAGCCGACCGTCGGGACGCCCCGCTGACCGGCGGCGAGGACGACGACCCCCCGTGCCTGCCCGACCGCGAACGCGCTGCGGGCGTTCTGGCCGAAGTAGAGCTCCTCGAGCGCGACCGCGTCCGGGTCGTGCTCGACGAGCAGCTCCTCGATGCGCCGGTGGATCCGCGTGAGCCGCCGCTCCATCGCCTCGTCCGCCGCCGTCTCGACGACGCCGCCGTCGAGTGCCGCGAGACGGCCGCTGCGCCGCTGCACGACGCCGTAGCCCGTGTTGGCGAGACCGGGATCGATTCCGAGCACCTTCACCACCGCAGGGATTCTGCGCATCGGGTCGGATGCCTCCCCGTCGAGCCCGTCCGAGCGGACGGACGGGGGTCACGGTCCGTCGTCCGGTTCGTCGTCCATGCGTCCATGCCCGTCACGAAAAGTCGGGAGGGCACCGATACGGGAGACGTGCTCGGGAAGATCAGCCAAGCCGCCGCCCTGCAGGGCGAGCTCGACGCCTCGCGCGCCCGCATCGCCGAGCTCGAGGCTGCTGCCCGCGACGCCGCGCGCCGCGACCCGGTCACCGGAACCCTCACCCTCCGCTCCTTCCGCGAGCAGGCCGCGCGCGAGATCCAGCGGGCGCGGCGCTCCGGCGAGACGCTCAGCGCCCTCGTCGTCGACCTCGACGGCTTCCGCGAGCTCAACGCGCGCCACGGCTCCGCCGTCGGCGACGCGGCGCTCCGCGGCGTCGCCGAGCGACTCGGGGCGCTGGTGCGGTCCTCCGACCTCATCGGCCGCAGCGGCGCCGACGAGCTCGCCGTGCTCCTCCCCGGCACGGACCTCGACGGCGCCCGCGCGTGCGGCGCCCGGCTCGCCGAGCTCCTCGACGCCGGCGACGTCGTCGGCGCGGGACGCATCACGGTCTCCGCCGGCGTCGCGTCACACGTCCGCGGCGAGTCCGCCGAGCAGCTCCTCGCCCGCGCCGGAGCCGGCGTCGACCGCGCCCGTGCCGCCGGCCGCGCCCGGGTGGCCTCGGCCGACGGCGCAGGCGACCCCCGCGAGGTCGCGCGGCGCGACGCGCAGGCCGATGTCGTCAGGGGCCTCGCCGTCGCGCTCCTCGAGCGCGACCGCTACACCGGCGAGCACTCGGCCTCCGTCGTGGATCTCAGCCGCGAGGTCGCGACCGACCTCGGGCTCCCCGGCGAGGAGATCGAGGTCATCGGCGCCGGCGCCCTCCTGCACGACATCGGCAAGGTCGCGATCCCCGACGAGATCCTCCGCAAGCCGGGACCGCTCGACGCCGGCGAGTGGGCGCTCATGCGCGAGCACCCCGCGATCGGCGAGCGGATCCTCCGCGCGATCCCCGGCATGGGAGCGGTCGCGCGGATCGTCCGCCACGAGCACGAGCGCTTCGACGGCTTCGGGTACCCGGACCGCCTGGAGGCGTCGGCCATCCCGATCGGCAGCCGCATCGTCCTCGCCTGCGACGCCTACCACGCGATGATCTCCGAGCGTCCCTACCGGGCCGCGCGACCCCACGGCGAAGCGATCCGCGAGCTCGCGCGCTGCGCCGGGACGCAGTTCGACCCGCGGGTCACCGAGGCGCTCATCGGGCGCCTCCATCACCGCGCGCAGAGCGGTCTCATCCCGGAGGGGTGACCTCGGGCAGCGGCGCCGCCGGGATGCCGGTGGCGCCGGCGAGGGGCGCCGCCGCGGCGTCGCGGATGCGCTCGAGCCCGGTCCAGGCGAACTCCATCGCCCTCTCGACGAGCTCGCCGCGCGGGATCTCCGGATGGTCGTGCCACCAGTTCGCCAGCCCCTGGACCGCCCCGGAGAGGAGCTGCGCGTGCTGCGCGACGGCCCGCTCGTCGGCGGAGGAGCCGACGCCCGGCCGCGATGCGCGGTCCGGATCGGCGGCCATGAGCGCCGCGACGACGCCGGTCACCTGCGCCTGCACCGCGGCGGTGACGTCGGCGACCTCGGGGGCCGACGCGTCGCGGAAGAAGACCCGCCAGGCGACGCGGCGCTCCTCGACCCAGCCGAGGAAGGTGTCGATGCCGCCGCGCAGCCGGTCCTCGCCGTTCGCCCCGCTGCGCGCGTTGGCGTGCAGCCGCAGGACGAGCTCGTCGACGTGGGACTGCAGGAGCGACGCGTGCAGGTCGCGCTTCGAGGTGAAGTGCTCGTAGATGAGGGCCTTCGACACGCCCGCCGCACGCGCGACGTCGTCGAGAGAGGTCCCGTGGTAGCCGCCGACGGCGAATGCGTCCTGCGCGGCGTCGAGGATCGCCCGGCGGCGCTGGGCGGCGGTGAGTCGGCGTCGGGCGGCCACGGCGGAGCAGCCTAGAGACACGGGCGGCCGGTGGCGTCGGTACCCTCGCCGCGGCGATGAGCGACTGGACGCAGCGGGGCTTCCTCGACGGACTCTCGCCGGAGGCCGCCGCGGAGCGCTCCGCGCTGCTCGATCACCTCGCCGCGGAGGGATTCACCGATGCGGAGCTCGAGCGGGGGCACCGCGACGGGCTCCTCCCCTTCCTGCCCGCCGAGCGGATCGTGCTCGGAGGGCCGCCGACGCTCAGCGCCCGGGACGTCGCGCGCGCTGCCGGCGTCGACCTCGACGACCTCGCGGCGCTGCGCCGCGCGCAGGGCCTCCCCGTCCCCGACCCGGACTCGGTCGAGTTCACCGAGGACGAGATCGCCGGCGCGCGCACCGCCCAGCTGTTCGCGTCGCTCGGCGTGAGCGAGGAGCAGATGCTCGCCGTGCTGCGGGTCCTCGGGCGCGGGCTCGATCAGGCGTCGCAGGTGATGCGCGCGACCGTCCTCGAGCTCGCGCTCGAGCCCGGTCTCAGCGAGACAGAGCTCGCCGAGCGCTACGAGGCGCTCGTCGCGACCGTCATGCCGCACCTCGGCCCGATGATCGACCGCATGGCCCGCGCGCACCTGCGCAACATGGTGCGCAGCGAGGCGGCGGACGCCGGCGCCCGCGTCGAGGGCCGGCTCCCGGGCGAGCGCGAGGTCGCCGTCGCCTTCGCCGACCTCGTCGGCTTCACCCGCCTCGGCGAGGAGGTGCCGGCGGAGGAGGTCGGCCGCGTCGCCGAGCGTCTCGGGGTCCTCGCCGCCGAGGTCGCGACCGGTCCGGTGCGGATGGTGAAGACGATCGGCGACGCCGCGATGCTCGTGAGCGACGACGATCGCGCCCTCGTCGACCGCTGCCTCGCGCTCGTCGCGGCGATCGCCGACGAGCCCGAGGACTTCCCGCAGGTGCGGGTCGGGATCGCGCGGGGCGAGGCGACGCCGCGCGGCGGGGACTGGTTCGGCGCGCCGGTCAACCTCGCCAGCCGGGTCTGCGCCGTCG
>NZ_JBLKKY010000082.1:0-15594 GCF_059438195.1 Paraconexibacter sp. | reverse complement strand
CGTGCAGATGTTCGACGTCGCCTTCTCGCGGCGGATGTGCTGCTCGCGCGTCTGCAGCGTGAGGACGAAGCCGCGGCGGCCGTCGACGTCGACGGTCTCGCCGGCGATGCGGCCGGGCATCCGGCGCAGGTAGGCCTCGGTCGCGCAGAAGAAGCCGAAGGACGGACCGCCGAAGTCGAGGCGGTTGCCGAGCGACTGGCCCTCCCCCACGGCGACGTCGACGCCGCACTCGCCCGGAGGCGCGATGACGCCGAGCGCGATCGGGTCGTACTGGCCGATGACGACGGCCGGCGAGTTCTTGGCGGCGTCGGAGAGCGCCGTGGCGTCCTCGACCGCGCCGAGGAAGTTCGGGGTCTGGAAGACGACCGCGCAGGTGTCCTCGCCGATCGCCTCCGCCCACGCGGCCGCGTCCGTCACGCCGCCCGAGAGCGGGACCTCGACGACGTCGATGCCGTAGCCGTGGGCGAGGGTCCGCAGCGTGCGGCGGGAGTGCGGGTGGACCCCCGCGCTCACGACGAACGTCCCCTTGCCGTTCGCGAGCTTCGCGAGGTAGCCGGCCGCGGCGACGGCGCTCGGGCCCTCGTAGACCGACGCGTTCGAGACCGGCAGGCCGGTGAGCTCGCTCATCGCCGTCTGGTACTCGAACATCACCTGCAGCCCGCCCTGGCTGATCTCGGGCTGGTAGGGCGTGTACGGGGTGAGGAACTCCGAGCGGCTCATGAGCATGTCGATGAGCGCGGGGACGTAGTGGTCGTACATGCCGGCGCCGAGGAACGTGATCTCGTCCTCCGCGCTGACGTTCTTGCGCGCCAGCTCGAGGAGATGGGCGTAGACGTCCTGCTCGGACATCCCCTCGGGCAGGTCGAGACCGCCCTTGAGCCGCACCCCCTCGGGAATCTGGCGCTCGAAGAGCTCGTCGAGGGATGCGACGCCGATCGCGCCGAGCATCTCCTTCAGGTCATCCGGTGTGAGGGAGAGGTAGCTGCTCACTGGTCGTCAGGCGATCTCCGGTCGGGGGTTTCTCAGTCGAGGGTGGCGATGTAGGCGGCGCTGTCCATGAGCCCGTCCTTCTCGGAGGGCTTGCTCAGCCGCACCTTCACCATCCAGCCCTCGCCGTAGGGGTCCTCGTTGATGGACTCCGGCGTGTCCGCGAGCGCCTCGTTGACCTCGACCACCTCGCCGCTCATCGGCGCGATGACGTCGGACACGGCCTTCACGGACTCCACCTCGGTGTACGACTCGCCGGCCGTGACGGACGAACCGACCTCGGGCGGATCGAAGAAGACGACCTCGCCGAGGGCGTCCTGCGCGTACCAGGTGATGCCGAAGGTCGCGACGTCGCCCTCGATGCGGGCCCAGTCGTGCTCCGGGTGGTACAGCAGGTCCTCGGGGTAGCTCGCGTCGGCCATGGCTCTCGGTTGCTCCTGTCGTCGAAGTGCGTCGGGTGCGGCCGCGCGAGCGGCCCCGCGCAAGGCTATGCGGCCTTGCGGTACAGCGGCTTCTCGGCGACCGTCGCCGTGCGGGTGCGCCCGCGGACGTCGATCTCGAGCGTCGTGCCGATCGCGGCCATCGCGGTCGGCACGTAGGCCATGCCGATCCCGATGCCGAGGCTCGGGGACTGCGTGCCGCTCGTCACGACGCCGCCGCCGGCGATGGGGTTGCCCTGCCGGGCGATGCCCTTCTCGACGGTGAACGCGACGAGCTTCTCGGCCGGGCCGGCCTCGCGCGCGGCGCGCACGGCCTCGGCGCCGATGAAGCCGGTGTCCTCCTTGCAGGCCCAGCCGAGGCCGGCCTCGATCGGCCCGCGCTCCTCCATGAGGTCGTTGCCGTAGAGGTGGAAGCACACCTCCAGGCGGAGCGTGTCGCGGGCGGCGAGCCCCGCGGGGGTCGCGCGGCGGCGGACGAGCTCGTCCCAGATCGCCGGCGCGGCGTCCGGCGGCGAGAGGATCTCCACGCCGTCCTCCCCGGTGTAGCCCGTCCCGCAGATGAGGACGTCGCGCCCGGCGAGGCGGCCCGGCTGCGCGGTCATGCGCGGAGGGAGCGGCCCTCCGGCGACCTGCTGCACGATCTCGCGAGCGAGCGGCCCCTGGACGGCGAGCATCGCGTACCCGGCGGCGACGTCCTCGGCCTTCACGTCGAACCCCTCGGCGTGCCGGCGGAACCACGCGATGTCCTTCTCGTGGTTCGCGGCGTTCGTCACCGTGAGGTAGTCCTCCGGCCCGAGCCGGTAGGTGAAGAGGTCGTCGAGGACGCCGCCGTCCTCGCGACAGAGGAGGCTGTACTGCGCCCCGCCGACGCCCATCTTCGTGACGTCGTTGGAGAGCAGGCGCTGGAGGAACGCCGTCGCATCCGGGCCGCTCGTGCGGATCTGACCCATGTGCGAGACGTCGAAGACGCCGGCCTCGGAGCGGACGGCGAGGTGCTCCTCGCGGACGCCCGCGTACTGCACGGGCATCTCCCATCCGGCGAAGGGGACGAGCTTCGCCCCGGCGGCGGCGTGACGGTCGTACAGCGGCGTGCGCTGCAGCGTGTCGGCGGCACTCACCGTGCCCAGGTTACCTGTCGGCCTCCCGGTCGCGGGGTCCGCAGGGCGAGACGGGCGCGGAAATGCGACCCGCTACCGCAGGAAGGGCGGGATGTCGATCTCGTCGTCCGAGATCTCGAGCGAGTCGCGCTCGACCCTCGGACTGCGATCGCGCGTCGTGCGCTCGGCCCGCGTGCGGGTCTCCTCGCGCGCGCTGCGCGTCGTGCTCGCGCGCGACGGCCCCCCGCCGCCGTGGTCGAACCCCGTCGCGATGACGGTGACCCGCACCTCGTCGCCCATCCGCTCGTCGATGACGGAGCCGAAGATGATGTTCGCGTTGGGATCGGCGGCGTTCTGGACGATCTCCGCGGCCTCGTTGACCTCGAAGAGGCCGAGCTCCTGGCCGCCGGTGATGTTGAGGAGGATCCCGGTCGCGCCCTCGACGGAGTCCTCGAGCAGGGGCGAGGAGATCGCGGCCTTCGCCGCTTCGCCCGCGCGGCTCTCGCCGCCGGCCGTCCCGATGCCCATGAGCGCGGAGCCGGCGTTGGCCATGATCGTCCGGACGTCGGCGAAGTCGAGGTTGATGAGACCGGGGATCGTGATGAGGTCCGTGATGCCCTGGACGCCCTGGCGCAGGACGTTGTCGGCCTCGCGGAAGGCGTCGAGGATCGTGGTGCGGCGCTCGACGATCCCGAGGAGCTTCTCGTTCGGGATGACGATGAGCGTGTCGACGACCTCGCGGAGGCGCGCGATGCCCTCCTCCGCCTGGCGCATCCGCTGGGAGCCCTCGAACGAGAAGGGCTTCGTGACGACGCCGACCGTGAGCGCGCCGATCTCCTGCTTCGCGATCTCCGCGATGACGGGTGCGGCGCCGGTGCCGGTGCCGCCGCCCTCGCCCGCGGTGACGAAGACCATGTCGGCGCCCTTCAGCGCCTCCTTGATGTCGTCACGCGACTCGGCGGCGGCGCCGAAGCCGATCTCCGGGTTCGCCCCTGCGCCGAGTCCGCGCGTGAGGTCGTGCCCGATGTTGAGCTTGATGTCGGCGTCGCACATCTGCAGCGCCTGGGCGTCGGTGTTCGCCGCGACGAACTCGACGCCGCGCAGGCCCGCGTCGACCATGCGGTTGACCGCATTGGTCCCTCCGCCGCCGACGCCGACGACCTTGATGACCGCGAGATAGCTGCCGCTGCTTTCCATGTGACTGAGTTCCGTCCGACTCTCGGGGGAGACTTGAGGGTTTGGTCTTCTGTCCCCCAGTTGTGGGCGACGCACGGTACGGGGGCCCTTTCCACCGTGTCAACGGGAATCCTACCCCGCAACCGGAGTTGCACGCCCGCGCACCCTCGACCTGTGCAGGAGGTTTTGCGGCGCGCGGACTCTCGACCTCATGTCGATGGTTGCACGCCGGCCGCCTCGGCGCGCCTCACGCGGCGCGCAGGAGGGGTCCCGCTCACGGCGCGGCCGCGGCCGCTCCGTCGGCCGTGGCGGCGCCCGCGGCCTCGGTCGCCTGCTGCTGGATCGCGATCTGCTCGAGCCCTCCGGCCGCGGGGCGCTCGGGAAGCCGGACGTCGACGTACGTCGCGCCCTGGGAGGTGTGGTCGGCGAGGACGCGCGCCGCTGCCGCCCACTTCGCCTCGAGCCGCTCCGGCCGGCCGAGGACGATCTCGACCCCCGTGTCGAGGCGGGTCGTCACGCCGCTCTCGCCGGCGCCGACGCTCGCGATGCGCTCGCGCAGCGCCGGGGGCGCGGCGGCGAGCGCCCCGACGAGCGCGGACGCGGCACCGCTCTCGATGCGCTCGCCGGCGGGGGCGTTGCGCAGCGGGATGACCGGGAGGCCCTTCGCGCTCGTGCCGCGGAGGATGGTCCCGTCGCCCGCGACCGGGACGGTGCGCCCGTCGGCCTTCACCGCGCCGACGAGCTCGTGCTCGACGACGCGGATGCTCATGCCGTGCGGGAAGTCGGTCGCGACCTCGAGGTCCTTCACGATCGGATACGGGGCGACGGCGGTGAGGAGCGCGTCGCGGTCGACCGCGAGCGTCGACTGGCCCTCGGCGGCGCTCACGAGCGCCGCCTGCACGGCCTCGGCGTCGCGCCCGGACGCGCCGCTCACCGTCACCTCGCGGACTTCGACGAGGCTCGACTCGCGCAGCATGAGGAACCCGCCGACGAGCGCGGCGACGATGCCGACGAGCGCGAGGAGCCGGTGGTTGCCGGGAAGGCTCGGCCGCGCGAGCAGACCCCGCCGGGCGGAGCGCGAGAGCCGGAGGGCGGGACGCGGGAGCGGAAGCGAGCGCACGTGCACGGATCCGCGTTCGCCGTCCGCGCCCCGTTCCCTCCCCCGCATCGCCGTGAGTGTGGATCCACCGGGCTCTCCGCCGGGTGGATGCACACTCACGGGGTCGTGGCGACGAGGCGGCGGCCGAGGGCGTCGACGTCGCCCGCGCCGAGCACGAGGCAGAGGTCGCCGTCGCGCAGCAGGCCGCCGAGGACGCGCTCGGCGGAGTCGAACGACGGGAGCCAGTGGACCGGCATGCCGGGCCGGGCGTCGCACGTCGCCTCCGCGAGGAGGAGCCCCGTCACGCCGGGGAAGTCCTCCGCCCGCTCCCGGGCGGGGTAGACCGGGAGGACGCAGGCGACGTCGGCGCGGGCGAGCGCGGCCCCGAACTCGGTCGCGAGGTGCAGCGTGCGGCTGAAGAGGTGCGGCTGGAAGACGGCGACGACGCGCCGGCCCTCGGCGCGCGCGGCGTCGAGCGTCGCGGCGACCTCGGTCGGGTGATGCGCGTAGTCGTCGACGACGGTCGCCCCGGACGCCGTCTCCCCGAGGCGCTCGAAGCGCCGGCCCGCGCCGCGGAAGTCGGCGATCGCCGCGGCGGCGTCCGCGGGGTCGGCACCGGCGAGCACGCTCGCCTCGAGCGCGGCGACGGCGTTGCGGGCGTTGTGGAGCCCGGGCACGCCGAGCCGGACGTCGAGCCCCCTCCAGCGCATGCGGCTCCCGCCCGGCTCGAGGACGACGTCGTGGGCCTCGTAGGCCACCGTCGCCCCCGACGGGCGCAGCGCGAGGAGCTCGGGCCGGTCCCACACGACCGCCTCCGACGGGCCGTCGAGGAAGGTCCGGAAGACCTCCCGCACCTCCTCGAGGGAGCCGTAGACGTCGTGGTGGTCGTGCTCGACGTTCGTCACGACCGCGACGTCGACGTCGAGGCGGAGCATCGAGCGGTCGGACTCGTCGGCCTCCACGACGAGCCATCCGTCGCCCTGCGGCCAGTCCGCGTGGAGACCGGTCGTGCGCAGCGCGCCGCCGATGAGGTAGGCGGGCGCGAGCCCGCAGCGCAGCAGGACGTGCGCGGTCATCGACGTCGTCGTCGTCTTCCCGTGGGCGCCCGCGACCGCGATGACGCGTCGCAGCGCGCTCAGCTCGGCGAGCAGCTCCGCGCGGCCGACCTCGCGCAGCCCCCGCTCACGGGCGGCGACCCGCTCGGGGTTGTCGGCGGGGACGGCGGTCGAGTAGACGACCTCGACGTCGTCGCCGGGCGGGACGTTCCCCGCGGCGTGGCCGACGTGCACCTCGACGCCGAGCTCGCGGAGCGCCGGGAGCGTCGGCCCGTCGGCGCGGTCCGAGCCGCTCACGCGCGCCCCGAGCTGGGCGCAGACCCGCGCGTAGCCGCTCATCCCCGCGCCCCCGATCCCGATGAGGTGGAGGCGACGGTGCTCCCAGGGGCGCTCGGACACGCGCGACACCGTACTTCGCGACGCCCCGGACTCGTCAGCTCGCGGCGGCGAGGACCTCGCCCGCGATCGCCTGCGCGGCATCCGGCCGGGCGAGCCCCGCGGAGGCGGCCGCCATCGCGGTGAGCCGCGCGGGCGCCGCGAGGAGGCCGTCGACCTCCGCGCGCAGCCGCGCGCCGTCCATCTCCGCGTCCGGCACGACGATCGCCGCCCCCGCCTCGGCCATCCAGCGCGCGTTCGCCGTCTGGTGGTCCGCGGAGGCGTACGGGTACGGGACGAGGATCGCCGGGCGCCCCGCGGCGGCGATCTCGAAGATCGAGCCCCCCGCCCGCGCGACGCAGAGGTCGCAGGCGAGCAGCGCCTCGCCGAAGCGGTCGATGTAGGGGTGGACCTCGTAGTGCTCGCGGGCCGGCGCGGAGAGCCGCTCGCGGACGGCGTCGGCGTGGGCGTGTCCCGCGGCGTGGACGACGCGGAGCCCCTCCGGGACCTCCTCCCCGTAGGCCGCGAGCGCCGCCTCGTTGAGGCTCCGCGCCCCGAGCGAGCCGCCGAACACGAGGAGGCACCGCTCTCCCTCCGCCAGCCCGAAGCGCGCCCGGGCGGCGGCGACGTCGGTCGCCGGCGGCGGGACCGGCCGGCCGGTCACGAGATAGGCCTCGCTCTCGCGCCCGCCGATCGGGAAGGCGAGGCACACGCGCCGCGCGCGGCCGGCGAGCAGCCGGTTCGTGAGCCCGAGGTGGCTGTCGGCCTCCGTGAGGACGACCGGGATCCGGCGTGCCACCGCCGCCGCCCCGATCGGACCGGCGACGTAGCCCCCGCCGCCGAGGACCACGTCCGGCTGCTCCTCCCTCAGGATCCGGCGCGCAGCGACGAGAGCGCCGGCGGCGCGGGCGACGGCGCGCGCCGCCTTCAGCGGGTTCGACCGGCTGATGCCCTCGACCGAGATCGGGCGCAGCGGGATCCCCGCCGCCGGGACGAGGTCCTTCTCGGCGCGCTCACCGCCGACCCAGACGACCTCGGCGCCGTCAGCCCGCAGCGCGTCGGCGACCGCGAGCGCCGGGACGACGTGCCCCGCTGTCCCGCCCGCTGCGATGAGCACCTTCGTCACGTCCGTCCGTCCTCGGTCGGCGCCGCGGCTCGGGCACGGCGCGGAGGTGCGCCGTGCCGCCGCCGGCGATGTTGAGCAGGAGTCCCAGTGCGGCCAGGAGCGTCCACAGGCTGGTCGTCCCGTAGGAGAGGAACGGGAGCGGCACGCCGGTGAGCGGCGCGAGCCCGAGGACGGTGAAGACGTTGAGGATCGCCTGGCACAGGACCATCGCGGTGATTCCCGCGGCGAGGAGCTTCGCGTATGCGCCCTTCGCGAGCTTCGCGACCCGCAGCCCCGCGTATCCGAGCATGCCGTAGAGGACGAGGACGAGCGTGATGCCCGCGACCCCGAGCTCCTCGCCGATGATCGCGAGGATGAAGTCCGTGTGGGCCTCGGGGAGGTAGAAGACCTTCTGCACGGACTCGCCGACGCCGCGGCCGAAGAGCCCGCCGGACCCGAGCGCGATCTGCCCCTGGACGGACTGGAACCCCGAGGTCCCCGCGGTGTCCCACGGATCGAGGAAGGCCGTGAGGCGCGCGGTGCGGTATTCGGCGCTCAGCGCATAGCCGAGGACGAGGACGGCGCCGACCGCCGCGCCCACCACGAGCCAGCGGATCGGCGTCCCGATCGCGACGAGCACCGCGGTCATCGAGAAGGCGAGGACGAGCGCGGTCCCGAGGTCCGGCTGGGAGGCGACGAGGACGATCGCCGCGCCGGCGACCCAGCCGAGCGGGACGAGCTCGCGCGGGTGCTCCGGCGCGCGCGGGCGCCGGGCGAGGAGCTTCACCGCGTACAAGAGGAGCGCGAGCTTCATCACCTCCGAAGGCTGGAAGACGAGCGGCCCGGCTCCGAGCCAGCGCTGCGCGCCGTTCACCTCGACGCCGAGCGGCGTCTTCACGAGGAAGACGAGGAGGAAGCTCAGCGCGAGGAAGGGCCCCGTGAGGGAGAGGACCTTCTGCAGCGGGACGCGGGTGATGACGATGAGCCCGACGAACCCGATGGCGCCGAAGCCCACGTACTTCACGAGGTACGAGGTGCCGGCGCCGTCGCCCTCGAGGAGCGTGCGCGCCGACGAGGCGGAGAAGACCATCACCGCGCCGAGCGCGAGAAGGCAGAGCGTCGCCGTGAGGAGGAGGTGGTACTCGAGCGGGCGCACGGGGCGCTCGCGCTTCGCGATGGCGGCGACGCGAGGCATTCAGGCAGAGGTTCGACGCAGGCCCGCCGTCCCCTGCCCGCCCCCGGACCTGCCGAACCGGATTCCTGGGGTGCCCTGGCACTCCAGGAATCCGGTTCGGCGGGTGGGTCAGAGGGTCGCCACGAGCTGCGCGAAGTGCTCGCCGCGTTCCTCGAAGTTCCGGTACTGGCCGAAGCTCGCGCAGGCGGGGCTGAGGAGGACGACGTCGCCGGGCCGCGCCGCCGACGCCGCCGCGTGGACGGCCGCCTCCAGGTCGCCGCGGTCCTCCCCCGTCCCGAGGGCGTCGCGGAGCCGGCCCGCCGCCTCGCCGACGAGGTGGACGCTCGCCGCCTTCTCCGCGACCGGCGCGCGCAGCGGCGAGAAGTCCTCCTGCTTCGCGTCGTCGCCGCCGAGGATGAGGTGGACCGGCGCCTCCATCGCCGCGAGCGCGGTGAGGGCCGAGGCGACGTTCGTCGCCTTCGAGTCGTCGACGAACCGCACGCCATCGACCTCCGCGATCTCGCGGAGGCGGTGCGCGACCCCCGGGAACGTCCGCAGCGACTCGGCGATCGCGTCCTCCGGGAGCCCGCGCGCCCGGCAGGCCGCCACCACCGCCCGCGCGTTCCACCGGTTGTGGGCCCCCGGCAGCCCCGGCTCGCCCGGCAGCTCGACGTCGTCGAGGACGACGAGGCGGCCGTCGCCGGGGACGGGGATCTCGGCTCGCGGCGCGATCGCCACCTCGGCCGGCCCCTGGCGCGCGAACAGCCCGTCGCGCTTCGCGGCCCGGTAGGCCTCGACGCTCCCGTGCCAGTCGAGGTGGTCGGACTCGATCCCGAGGAGGACCCCGACCTCGGGCCGGAAGGCCACCGTGTCGTGCAGCTGGTAGCTCGAGCACTCGGCGACGACGGTCGGCGCCGCGCCTGCCGCGCCGCCGTCCCCGTCGTCGACGAGCGACGTGTACGCCGTGCCGACGTTCCCGACGACGACGACCGGCACGCCCGCGAGCCGGTGCGCGTGACCGATCCACTCGGTGACCGTCGTCTTCCCGTTCGTCCCGGTCACCGCGACCACGTCCCCGCCGGTGAGGCGCCACCCCAGCTCGAGCTCGCCGAGGACGGGCAGGCCCCGCCCGCGCGCCGCGGCGACGACCGGCGCGCGCGGCGGCACCCCCGGGGACTTCACGACCGCCCGCACCCGCTCGAGCTCGTCGACCCCGGTCGTCCCGAGCCGCACGGGGAAGCCCGGGTCCGCCTCGAGCGCGACCTCGCCGGCGTCGACGCCGACGACCTCTTCCCCGCGCCGCGCGAGAGCGCGGCCCGCGGCGAGGCCGGAGCGGGCGAGCCCGACGACGAGGTACGGCCCCTCCGGGAGGGGCGGGCGGTCCGCCGACCCGCTCACACGACGGACTGCTGGTACACGGTGAAGCCGATCGCGCTGCAGATCGCGGCGACGATCCAGAAGCGGAGGATGATCTTCGTCTCCGACCAGCCCGCCATCTCGAAGTGGTGGTGGATCGGCGCCATGAGGAACACGCGCTTGCGGAAGGTCTGGAACGAGAAGACCTGGATGATCACGCTCAGGGCCTCCACGACGAAGATGCCGCCGAGGAGGATGAGCAGCTCCTCGGTCTTCGTCATCACGGCGAGCGCTCCCACAGCGCCCCCGAGCCCGAGGCTCCCCGTGTCGCCCATGAAGATCGTCGCGGGGAACGCGTTGAACCAGAGGAACCCGATGCACGCGCCCACGAGGCAGGCGCAGAGGAGGGCGAGGTCCTCCTGCCCCGTCGTGATGTACGTGATGCCGATGTAGGCGAGGAGGACGATCGCGCAGCACCCCGCGGCGAGGCCGTCGAGGCCGTCGGTGAGGTTGACCGCGTTCGACGTCCCCGCGACGACGAGGTAGATGAGGACCGGGTAGAAGACCCCGAGATCGATCGTCGCGTCGATCGTGCGCAGGCGCAGCGTCGGCTGCAGGCCCGCCTGCTCGGTCGCGATCCACCACAGCCCGAGCGAGATCCCGACGGTCGCGATGAGCTTCCAGCGGCCCTTGAGGCCGAGCGAGCGGCGGTGGAAGATCTTCTGGGCGTCGTCGGCGAACCCGATCGCCGCGAGGAGCATCGCCGCGCCGTAGACCCCGACCGAGCGCCAGTCGTAGTCGCTCAGCAGCAGGAACGGGACGCTCACCGCCACGAAGATGATGAGGCCGCCCATCGTCGGCGTCCCGGCCTTCGCGTGGTGCCCCTCCGGGCCCTCGGGACGGATGTGCTGGCCGAACTCGCGCCGGCGCAGCGACGCGATGAACGTCGGGCTGAGGAAGATGCAGATGAGGAGCGACGCCGTGCCGCCGATGAGGATCTCGCCCATGGGCGCTCAGCTCCGCGCGTCCGGCCGGGGCTCGTCGGTCTCGACCGGCGGGCGCGCCGCCGCGAGAGCCTCGCCGACGACCTCGAGGCCGACGCCGCGCGAGGCCTTCACGAGCACGGTGTCGCCGTCCTCGACGACCTTCGGCACGAGGCGCGCCGCCGCTGCGGCGTCCGGCACCGCGTGGACCGCGCCCATCCCGCTCCCCGCCGCGATGTGCGCGGCGAGCGGGCCGACGGTGACGAGCACGTCGATCCCCGCGTCGCGGACGGCGACTCCCAGCTCGGCGTGGAACCGCCGCTCGTCGGGGCCGAGCTCGCGCATGTCCCCGAGGACGGCGACGCGCCGGCCGGGAGCGACGGTCGCGAGGTCGTCCAGCGCCGCCCGCATCGACATGGGGTTGGCGTTGTAGCAGTCGTCGACGACGACGACGTCGCCGGCGAGCCGGGCCCGCTGGCCGCGGAGCGCGCTGAGCGCGACGTCGACCGGGCCCCGCGGCTCGACGCCGGCGGCCCGGGCCGCCGCGAGCGCCATGAGCGCGTTGCGGCGCATGTGGGCCGAGTCGAGCGGCACGCCGCCCGCCATCGGCGCGATGTCCCCGAGGTGCTCGACGTCGCCGCCCTCGCCGACGCGGATGACCGAGACGTCGTCGCGGAGATGGGGCTCGAGGCGCGGCTCGTCGACCGGGACGATCGCGATGCCGCCGGGGCGCAGCTCGGCGAGCAGCTCCGCCTTCGCAGCGGCGATCGCCTCGATCGACCCCAGGAGCTCGAGGTGGACGGGCCCGATGTTCGTCACGAGGGCGATGTCGGGCTCGGCGATGCGGGTGAGCTCCGCGATCTGGCCGCTGCCGCGCATCGCCTTCTCGAGGACGAGCACCTCCGTCCCGGGGGCCGCCTCGAGGATCGTGAGCGGGAGCCCGATCTCGGTGTTGAGGTTCTCGCGGGTGGCGTGGACGGGCCGGTGCGGGGCGATCATCGCCCGCACGAGGTCCTTCGTCGAGGTCTTCCCCGTCGAGCCGGTGATGCCCACGACGACGCACCGCAGCTCGCGCCGCCACGCGGTCGCGAGCGACTGCAGCGCGGCGAGGGGGTCGTCGGCGGCGATGACGACCCCCCTCCCGGCGGCCCGCGCCGCCTCCTCGGCGTGCTCGGGCGAGGCGATGACGCCCCACGCTCCCTCGCCGAGCGCCTGCGCGGCGAACGCGCCGCCGTCGACGCGGGTGCCCGGGAGGCCGACGAAGAGATCGCCGGGCCGGACCGCCCGCGAGTCGACGACGGCCCGCCGCGGCCCCGGGGCGATGGGGTCGCGCGCGATCCCGGGCGCCTGGAGGAGGTCGCCCCGCGCCGCGTCGGCGACCCAGTCGGGTGCGCGGTCCTTCATGCCGACGCTCCGCCGGAGACGACGGCACGCACCGCGTCGCGCGCGACCGCGACGTCGTCGAACGGGAGCTTCACGCCGCCGGCGACCTCCTGGCCCTGCTCGTGGCCCTTTCCTGCGATGACGAGGACGTCACCGGGCGCGGCGAGCGCGACCGCCCGGCCGATCGCCGCCCGCCGGTCGGCGATGACCTCGATGTCCTGGCGCGCGATGCCGGCGACGATCTCCTCGATGATCGCGCCGGGCTCCTCGGAGCGCGGGTTGTCGCTCGTCACGACGACGACGTCGGCGAGACGGGCGGCGATCTCGCCCATGAGCGGGCGCTTCGCCCGGTCGCGGTCGCCGCCGCAGCCGAAGACGCAGAGCACGCGGCCGCCGCCGGCGAGCGGTCGTGCCGACGCGAGGACGTTCTCGAGGGCGTCGGGGGTGTGGGCGTAGTCGACGAGCACGCCGAAGTCCTGCCCCTCCTCGACCGGCTCGAAGCGCCCGGGCACCCGCCCGGCGATCGCGAGACCCGCGGCGATCTCGGCGTCGGGCAGCCCGAGGGCGCGACCGGCCGCGATCGCCCCGAGGGCGTTGAGGACGTTGAAGCGCCCCGGGAGCGGCAGCGACCACTCGCGGCCGTCGGCGACGAACGTCGTGCCGGTGACCGACGAGCGGACGTCCGTGGCGAGGAGGTCGGCCTCCGGGGCGTCGAGCCCGACGGTCACCGCAGGGCGACCCGCCGCGACGAGGTCCTCGGCGAGGCGCTCGCCCCAGGCGTCCTCGACGCAGACGACCGCGTGTCGCGGCGGGTGGGACGCCGTGCCCTCCGACGGCAGGAAGAGCTCGCGCTTCGCCGCGTAGTACTCCTCCATGTCGTCGTGGAAGTCGAGATGGTCCTGCGAGAGGTTCGTGAAGAGCGCGACCTCCCAGCGGATCGCCGCCGCCCGCCGCAGCGAGAGCGCGTGCGAGCTCACCTCCATCACGCACGCGGCGTCCCCGGCGTCGAGCATCTCGGCGAACGTCCGCTGCAGGTCGATCGCCTCGGGTGTCGTGCGCACCGCGTCGCTCGCCGCGCCGCCGACGACCTGGGTCACCGTCCCGAGCAGGCCGGTCGGCACGCCGGAGTGCTCGAGGAGGCCGCGCACGAGATGGGCGGTCGTCGTCTTGCCGTTCGTGCCGGTGACGCCGACCGTGCGCAGGCGCGCCGTCGGGTCGCCGTGGAGGCGCGCGGCGGCAGGGGCCATCGCGGCGCGGACGTCGTCGACGAGGACCTCCGGGACGCCGAGCCCGAGCGGGCGCTCGACGACGAGCGCGACGGCGCCCCGATCGACGGCGTCCTCCGCGAAGTCGTGCCCGTCGCGCGTGAAGCCCGGGACGCAGAAGAAGACGGTCCCCGGGGCGACGGCGCGGTTGTCGTAGGCGAGCGCGCGCACCTCGACGCGAGGCGCGTCGCGGGCGGCATCGCCGATCACCTCGCGGAGCGTCATGTCGCCGCGCAGTGTCTCAGAGAACGCGGCGGCGACAGTCCTCGATGGCCGCGACCGGCCGAGACACCGGCTCCCGGTGCGTCAGCGTGGCGGGACCTGGAGGTAGCTGAGCGCGAACGATGCGATCTTCCCGAAGGCCGGCGCCGCGACGTCCCCGCCGTAGATCGCGCCCTGCGGCTCGTCGACCATGACGCTCACGAGCAGCTTGGGCTTCTTCGCCGGGGCGAACCCGACGAACGAGGCGACGTAGCGGGACTGCGAGTACTCGCCGGTCGTCCCGTCGACCTTGTTCGCCGTGCCGGTCTTGCCCGCGAGCGTGTAGCCGGGGATCGCGACCTCGGCAGCGGTGCCGCCCGGGGCGAAGACGCCCTCGAGCATGCTGCGCACCTGCGCGGCCGTCCGCTCGCTGAGGATCCGCTTCCCGCGCGGCTTGGGCGCGGGCTCGTCGCCGATCGTCCGGACGACGCGCGGCGCGCGCAGGACGCCGTCGCCCGCGATCGCCGCGTAGGCCGCGGTCATCTGCAGCGGCGTCACGGAGATCCCCTGGCCGATCGGCAGGTTGCCCATCGAGGAGCCGGAGTACTTCTCGACGGGGAGCACGATGCCGCGCTCCTCCCCCGGCAGCTCCGAGCCGGTCGTCGTGCCGAACCCGAAGCGGCGGACCCACTTGTCGAAGCGCTCCTTCCCGAGCCGCTGGCCGATCATGATCGACCCGACGTTGCTCGACTGGGCGAGGATGCCGGAGGTCGTGAGCCGGATCGGGCCCCGCTCGTGCGACTCGCCGATCGTGCGGTCGGCGACCTGGATCTGCGGCGGGAGGTCGAACGAGGTGTCGGGCGTCACCTCGTCGTCCTCGAGCGCTCCCGCGACCGTGAACGCCTTGAACGTCGAGCCGGGCTCGTAGGTGTGGCCGACCGCCCGGTTCTGCTGGGCGTAGGCGGGCGCGTCGCCCGGCCTGTTGGCGTCGACCCGCGGCCAGTTCGCCATCGCGAGGATCTCGCTCGTCCGCGGGTCCATGACGATCGCCGTCGCGCCCTTCGGCCGGTACGTCGCGCCGACGTCGGCGAGGACGCTCTC
The DNA here is from genome assembly GCF_059438195.1 of Paraconexibacter sp. NCBI lineage: Bacteria > Bacillati > Actinomycetota > Thermoleophilia > Solirubrobacterales > Paraconexibacteraceae > Paraconexibacter > Paraconexibacter sp. Next base: position 797 of record NZ_JBLKKY010000082.1, on the reverse strand, counting down.
GACCTTGTCCTGGATCGCCGCGTCGACGGTGAGGCCGAGCGTCTTCCCCGCCTCCGGGCTCCGGAGGTCCTGGATCTCGATCGGCTCGCCGAGCGCGTCGCGCACGATGCGGCGCTCGCCGTCGGTCCCGCGCAGCTCCTCGTCGAACGCGTACTCGAGCCCCGCGCGGCCGACCTCGGTCGGCGAGTCGTCGGCGCGGCCGAGGATGCCGAGCACCTGGCTGGCGAGGAAGTCCCGCGGGTAGACGCGCTTGCTCCCGGGCGAGAGGTCGATGCCCTCGAGGCCGAGCGACTCGATGTCGTCGGCGACCTTGGCCGGCACCTTCCGCGCGAGGACGACGTAGCCCGTGTCGCGGCGCGCGAGCGCGGCCGCGACCTCGTCCTCGGGCTCGTCGATGAGCGGCGCGAGCAGACGCGCGACGGCGACCGGGTCGTCGATGAGGTACGGCGTCGCGGTGACGTCGTCGGCGGGCTCGGAGACCGCGAGCTCGACGCCCCGGCGATCGACGATCGCGCCGCGGCGCGCGGGCACCTCCGCGGTGACGACCTGCTGCGTCGCGGCGGCCTGGGCGAGGCTGTCGCCCTTCACGACGCCGAGCCAGAGCGCGCGGAGGAAGGCGAAGCTGAGCAGGACGAGGAAGCAGGCGAAGAGCGCGCCGATGCGTCGGTCGACGACGCCCACGGTCACTCCACCGGCGGTGCGGCGGCGCCGCCCGCGGGGTCGACGGGGGCGGGAGCCGGTGCGGGTGCGGGCGGCGGCGCCGGCGCTGCCGTTGCAGCGGGAGCCGGAGCAGGGGT
>NZ_JBLKKY010000081.1:0-15920 GCF_059438195.1 Paraconexibacter sp. | reverse complement strand
CCCAGCCCGAGGCGTCCGCCGCCGGGGCCGAGGCCGCCGCTCAGCCTGACGCGTCCGCGCAGCCCGAGGCGTCCGCTGCCGGGGCCGAGGCCGCCGCTCAGGCCGAGGCGCCTGCCCAGGGCGACGCGTCCGCGCCGGCCGAGGGCGCGACCAAGGCGGCCCCGGCGAAGGAGAAGAAGCCGTCCGGGAAGAAGGGCGGCCGTCGCCGCGGTCGGCGCGGGCCGCAGAAGCCGCTCGAGGGCCCGCTGCCCTTCGACGACCTCCGTGCCGCCGGTCAGACGCTGCTCGACCAGTTCGGCGGCCGCGTCGCCTGCCGCGACGCCGTGCAGGCGCTCCACCAGAAGGAGCGCGACACGTTCGCGGACATGCTCCGCGAGGCGTCCGACTGGCGCCGCGAGCTCCGTCGCCGCAGCGGCGGGGCGCTCGCGCACCGCGCGCTCGACCGCGCCCTCGCCTACCAGGTGCTCTCCGTGGCGGAGAACATCGACGTCTGCTTCGCGCTCCTCGGCAAGGAGGAGGCGGCCGACGTCGCCTCGCGGCAGCAGGCCGCCCGGCGCCCCGGCCGGGGCCCGCGGCGGGACGGTCCCGGCGGACCGCGCCGCGGGGGTCCGCGTCGCGACCGCGACGACCGTCCGCGCCGGCCGCGCGACGACGACCGCGAGCCCGAGGTCCACACCTTCGGGGCCGAGGTCAACCCCGGCGCGAGCGGCCTGCAGATCGTCGACGCCGCCGCCGAGAAGGAGCGCGAGAAGCGCGAGCGCGAGGAGCGCCGCCGTCAGGAGCGCGAGGAGCGCATCGCCCGCCGCGGCTACTGAGGTCCGGTGTCGTCGGTGCGGGCCTTCCCGCCCGGCGAGAACTCAGGTCGTGCCGGTTGAGAGCCGGTCTTGAGTTCTCGGCGCTGCGCGGCGTCGCGCAGGGCCCGGCGCAACGCCTGCGGAACCCCGCCGCCGTGCGCGGCCCCGGCGCTCAGCGCAGCGGGCGCGCGCGCACCGCGACGTGCGGGATCCCCTTGAGGCGCACGACGTAGCGCTCGCGCCCGCGGGCGCTCCCGAGCTGGCGCCAGCCCGAGAGCAGCGAGGGGCGAGGATGGCTCGGCCCCGTCGGGAGGAAGTACAGGCCCGACCGGTCGAGGATCTCGAAGCCCGCCGAGCGGACCATCCGCAGGAAGCCGGCCGCGTTCGGCTGCCACCACCACGACTCCTCGAGGCCCTCGAGCCGGGCGACCGGCGTCCGCGGCCGGGTGATCGTCGAGAGCAGCTCGACCGCGTCGGCGACGACCGCCTCGCCGGAGCAGACGCCGCGCAGGGCGTCGAGCGCGCGGACCGGGTCGCGGAGGTGGAGGAGGAGCGAGCCGAGGAAGACGAAGTCGAAGGTCCCGTGCACCTCGGGGTCGAGGTCGTAGACCGAGCAGTCGAGCCGCTCGACCGAGGATCCGAGCGCCTCGCGGGCGAGCCGGAAGCCGGCGGCGTCCTTCTTGAAGCGATCGAGGTACTCGAGGCGCCGGCCCTCGCGATCCATGCGGATGCGCGCCTCCGGCGGCCAGTCCCACCGCTGCGGGTCGTCGAGGTCGATCGCCGTGACCGAGGCGGCCCCGCGGCGCTCGAGCTCGAAGGCCCAGAACCCGTCCCACGTCCCGACCTCGAGGCAGCGCAGGCCGTCGAGCCGCTCCGGCAGCGGGACGTGCGCGACCGTCGGCCGCGTGTCGAAGTGCCCGGGCGTCGTCACGCCCGGGGCGAGGTCGATCGTGTGGTACCAGCTCAGCGCCTGGACGCGCGCGGTGAGATCGCCGTCCGCCGGGCCGGCGGACGGGGCGGGCGGAGCCGTGTCTCGCTCGTTCACGCGGTGATGATGACGGCAGCGCACGTGCCGAGCACGAGCGCGACGAAGATGCCGGTGAGGCCGCGCGCGGCTCCGTCGTTCGACGGGAAGTCCGGGCGGCTCATGCCGACGGCGGAGACGAGGACGGCGAGCCCGGCGAGGATCCCGCCGAGGATGTAGAAGAGGGCCTTCGAGGACTCCTCTCCGCCTTCGGCGGTGGCGATCGTGAGCAGCTCGAGCATGAGCGCGAGCCTACCCGACCGCGCCGCCGCCGTCAGGCGCGCGTGCAGCGCTCGCCGGCGCGGCCGGTCCGCCTTCGTACCGCGACTCGGTCGCGTCGACCTGGCCGTGGTAGTGGCTGCCCAGCTCCGGGTGCCCGTACGGACGCTCGGCGGGCTTGTCGAGGGTCATGAACGAGAGCTGCGCGATCGGCTTGCCGGGCCACAGCACGATCGGGACGCGCGTGAGGTTCGTGATCTCGAGCGTGAGCGTCCCGCGCCACCCGGGGTCGACGAAGCCCGCGGTGGCGTGGACGATGAGGCCGAGGCGACCGAGGCTCGACTTCCCCTCGATGCGCGCGACGAGGTCGTCGGGGAGCTCCACCCACTCCTCCGTGCGGCCGAGGACGAACTCGCCGGGATGGATGACGAACGACTCCCCGTCGGTGAGCTCGAGGTGCTCGGTGAGGTTGCTCGGGGGCTCGGCGAGGTCGATCGCCCCCACACGGAAGTTGTGGAAGACGCGGAACGACCGGCCGAGCCGGAGGTCGACGCTCGCCGGCTGCACCATGCGCGGATCCCACGGGTCGAGGCGGATCCGGCCCTCCTCCACGAGGCGGCGGATCGTCCCGTCGGAGAGGACGGAGCTCGTCATGGCGTGGAGTCTCCCAGTCCGCGCCGACGGGCGCACGGGCGGGCCCCGCGTCCGCTCAGGTGCGCTCGGTGCGCCGCGGGGCCTTGTGGGCGACGGCGGGCGTGCGCGTCCGCGGAGGCGCGGGCGGCGGCGGGTCGCCGTGCGGGCCGCGGCGCGGGGGGCGGGGACGCGGGTCGCGCGGGTGACGCTCGCGGCGGAGCCCGCCGTCGTCGTCACCGGTCGGCGCCTCCTCCTCGTCCGTCGCGTTGATCGCCCACCAGACGATCCAGAGGAGGGCGACGATCGGGATCTTGAGGATCACCATCAGATAGAAGAACGTCCAGCCCACGTCGACACCGATGGTAGCGGCGTCATCGCGCTGCGTGGGATCGATTCGCGCGGCCGCGCGCCCGGCTCGCCCAGCCCGGATCCAGCGACCATCGCGGGGTCTTCCGGTGCGACCAGGCTCAGTCGGCGGCGCGCACCGGGACCGAACGCGGCAGGCGCCGCTCCTGCGAGGCGCGGGCCTTCGCGCGGGACCGGCTCCGGGCGGAGGAGCGGCTGCCCGGGGCGGGCACGCGCGTCGTGTGGTGGCGGTCGCGTGCGACGGCATCGCTCGTGAGCGGGCGGACCGTGAGGCGTCCGCGGGCCCGCGAGCGCAGCGCGGACCGCCTGCGCGGCGACCGCTCGGACTCGTCGTCGCCGGTCGCCGTCCAGGTCCCCGCGATCGCGTCCGCGGCGCTCGTCGAGCTGCGGGCAGGAGCCGGGGCGGGGGCGGCCGATGCGATCGCCCGCGCCGCGTCGAGGGCGCCGCCGCCGATCGGGAGGCCTGCCGGACGGGCGCCCGCGAGGAGCGCGTTGCGCAGGACGCCGGCGTCGGTCGTCCCGCTCGCGCTCGCCACGAGGGCGGCGGTGCCTGCCACGAGCGGTGCCGCCATCGACGTGCCGGTCCGCCATTCGTACCCGCCGCCGAGGGCGGTCGCGAACACCGCGTCGCCGGGGGCGACGAGGTCGACGGGCGCGCCGAAGCTCGAGATCGTCGAGAGGGCGCCGCTCGGCGTCGACGCGGCGACCGCGAGCACGTTGGGCTCCTCCGAGACGGCCGGCCACGCCGGGACGAGCGACAGGTCGTTGCGGTGGTTGCCCGCGGCGGTCACGACGAGCGCCCCGGCGGCGCGGGCCCGCGCGATCGCGTTGTCGAGCTCGGTGCTGCGCTGGGCGCCCGCGAGGCTGAGGTTGAGGATCCGGGCGCCGTTGGCGAGCGCGTAGTCGACGCCGCGCGCGACCGTCGCCGTGTTGCCGGCGGCCTGGTGGTCGAGGACCTTCACGGCCATGATGCGGACGCGCCACGCGATGCCTGCGGCGCCGATGCCGTTCCCGCCGCGCGCCCCGAGGATGCCCGCCACGTGGGTCCCGTGACCGTTGTCGTCGGACGGGTCGCCGTCCGCGTTGACGGCGTCGACGCCGTGGACGTCGTCGACGCTCCCGTTGCGGTCGTCGTCGACGCCGTTGCCGGGCACCTCGCCCGGGTTGCGCCACAGGTTCGGGGCGAGGTCGGGGTGATCGAGGTCGACGCCCGAGTCGATGACCGCGACGACGACGTCGCCGCCGGTCGTGCGATCCCATGCGCTCTGGGCGCCGATCGGCGCGTCGTCGGCGATGGGCCACGCCTCCGCCGCCATCGGGTCGGGGGCGGGGACCGCCGACGCCGGGGCGGCGATCACGAGGAGGGCGAGCGCGAGAGCGGCGACGATCGTCGCGCCGCGCCGGCACGCGCTGCAGAGCAGGGAAGGGGGCATCGGAGGTTCGCGAGAGGAGGCGGCCGAGGGGGGCGGCCTCTCCTGTCGTCGGACGGCCAGGCGCCGAACTGCGACGATCGTGGACGGACGATCGAGGGGCGCATCCCCGGAATCGGGGATGTCCGCGGAACCGCGTCAGGTGTACGGTTCGTTCTTTCTTCCGCAAACGCCACAAGAGGTCAGCTTCTCCCCATGTCCGCCACCGCCACCCGCATCCGCCGGGCCGACGCGGTTCGCAACGCCGAGGCGATCGTCGACGCCGCGAGCCGCGTGCTCGCGGAGGACCCGTCGGCTTCCGTCCAGGACGTCGCCGCCGCGTGCAACCTCCACCGAGCGACCGTCCACCGGCACTTCGCGAGCCGGGAGGACCTCATCCACGCGGTCCGCGTCCGCGCGTTCCGCGACACGCAGGTCGAGGTCGACCGCATCGCGGCCGACGACTCGCTCGAGCCGATGGCCCGGCTCGAGCGCATCGCGGTCGCCCTCTTCGAGGTCGGCGACCGCTACCGCATCTACCGCTTCTCGTCGACGCTCGGTCCGTCGAACGAGGAGCACCGCGACGACGTCCGCCAGCCGATCGAGTCGCTCATCCGCAAGGCGCAGCGCTCCGGCGACATCCGCAAGGACGTCCCGCTGCGCCAGCTCGTCGCCGCGTTCGGCGGCCTGGTCTACGGCTTCCTGCCGCAGGTCGGCGACGGCGACCTGACGGCGAAGAAGGCCGCGAAGCACACCATGACGCTGCTGCGCGCCTGAGGCGCGCGGCAGCACCCCGACAGGGCCGGCCGCCGTCGTGCGGCCGGTCGCGTCGGGCCGCGCCCGTCAGCCGCGCAGGGCGACGGGCGTGTCCTCGAACGTCGTGATCTCGGACAGGGTGCGCACGCGCTCGGAGATCTCGGTCGCCGTGAGGCGGGCGACGCGCTCGGTCCCGAACTCCTCGACGTTGTAGGAGGCCAGCGCCGTCCCGTAGGCCATCGCGCGCGTCAGGAGCGCGTGGTCGACGTCCTCGTCGCGGTGCGCCGCGACGTAGCCGACGAGGCCGCCGGCGAACGTGTCGCCCGCCCCGGTCGGGTCGATGACGTTCTCGAGCGGGTACGCGGGCAGCGAGAAGAAGCCGTCCGCGGTGACGAGGACCGCGCCGTACTCGCCCTGCTTCGCGACGACGGCCGACGGGCCCCACGCCAGCAGCTCGCGCGCGCCCTGCACGATGTTCGGCTTCTCCGTGAGCTGGCGGACCTCGGCGTCGTTGAGGATGACGCAGTCGACCATGCTGATGACCTTCACGAGGTCGTCGCGCGCGATGTCGATCCAGAGGTTCATCGAGTCGAGGGCGCTCCACTTCGCCCCGGTGCACTGCTCGAGGACCTGGGCCTGGAGCGCCGGGACGATGTTCGCGAGGAAGAGGACCTCGCTCTCGCGCGAGGCGGGGGAGAGCTTCGGCTCGAAGTGCTCGAAGACGTTGAGCTGCGTGTCGAGCGTGTCGCGGCTGTTGAGGTCCCAGTGGTACTCGCCCTTCCAGAAGAAGGTCTTCCCGCCCGCGACGCGCTCGACGTCGTCGACGTTCGTCCCGCGGGTGGAGAGGGTCGCGAGCTCCCCCTCCCCGAAGTCGTCGCCGACCGGCCCGACGACGCGGACCTCGTCGAAGAAGGAGGCCGCGAGTGCGAAGTGGGTCGCCGCACCTCCGAGCATCCGCTCGCGCTCGCCGAACGGCGTCTTCACGGAGTCGAAGGCGATGGATCCGACACAGGTCACGCTCATGGCCAGCACGCTACACGTCCTCTGCGCCGCGTACGGCCCGGGCGGGTGGGCCGCTCCCCGGCGCGCCTCCGGGGCCGTCGCTCTCTAACCTCCGGGGTGATGACGACCTTCGCCGACCTCGGCCTCTCGGAGACGACCCTCAAGGCCCTGCAGGAAGTCGGCTACGAGCAGCCGTCGCCGATCCAGGAGCAGGCGATCCCCCCGATGCTCGAGGGGCGCGACGTCATCGGCCAGGCGCAGACGGGCTCGGGGAAGACCGCGGCCTTCGGCCTGCCGATCGTCGAGTACGTCGATCCGTCCGTGCGGGAGGTCCAGGCGCTCGTCCTCACCCCGACGCGAGAGCTGTGCATCCAGGTCACCCAGGCGCTGCGCGGCTACGGCCAGCCGAAGGGGGTCGACGTCGTCGCGGTCTTCGGCGGCGCGCCGATCCGCACGCAGCAGTCGCAGCTCCAGGCCGGGGGCCACGTCGTCGTCGGGACGGTCGGCCGGGTCCTCGACCTCATCTCCCGCCATTCGCTCGTCCTCCACGACTGCCGCTTCGTCGTCCTCGACGAGGCCGACGAGATGCTCGACCTCGGGTTCCTGGAGGACGTGGCGAAGATCCTCTCGCTCACGCCGAACAGCCGGCAGACCGCGCTCTTCTCGGCGACGATGCCGCCGCCGATCCGCGAGCTCGCCGACGACTATCTCTACGACCCGGCGCACGTCAAGGTGAAGGCCGCGGCCCTCACCGTCGAGAGCGTCGAGCAGTTCCAGGTCGACGTGAAGCCCGCGGACAAGCCGGGGAAGCTCGTCGAGGTCCTCAAGGCCGAGAAGCCCGACCAGGCGATCGTCTTCGTCCGCACGAAGGTCCGCTGCGACCAGCTCGGCCGGACGCTGCGCGACAAGGGGCTCAACGTGAAGGCGCTCCACGGCGACATGAGCCAGGGCGCGCGCGACGGCGTCATGCTCAGCTTCAAGGGCGGCCGCGTCCCGATCCTCGTCGCGACGGACGTCGCGGCCCGCGGGCTCGACATCTCGACGGTGACGCACGTCGTCAACTACGACGTCCCGACCTCGCCCGACGTCTACGTGCACCGCATCGGGCGGACCGGTCGCGTCGGGCGCAGCGGCCGCGCGGTCACCTTCGTCGAGCCGCGCCAGAAGCGCGAGCTCGAGGCGATCGAGGACCACATCAACGCGAAGATCGCGCCGTGGTCGGAGGGCGCCCACACCGCGCCGGCGAAGCTCGAGGAGAAGCCGCGGCGCCACGCGAAGCCGCGGATCGCGCGCGACGGCGACGCGCCGACCGTGACCCTCTTCCTCGGCGCGGGCTCCGACGACGGCGTCGAGGTCCGGGACGTCGTCCATCACATCACCGGGGTGACGGGGCTCGACGGGGAGGCCGTCCGTGACGTGCGCGTCCTGCGGCGCTTCACGATCCTGCGCGTGCCGGGCGACGAAGCCGACCGCGTCGTCGACGAGGTCGACGGCGCGAAGCTCGCAGGGGCGCCGCGCGCCGCCGAACGCGTCGCGTAGCCCGCCGTCGCCGGCTCGGCGACCGACCGCTGGGCATCGCCCGCGAGGGGTCGCCTTTGCGCGCTCGCGCGCGGATGTGCGACCCTGAAGGGCGTGAATCCGCTTCTCGCCGAACCGGAGACGGGCGCCCCTGCGGGCTCGGAGCCGGGCGAGCCGTCCCGCCCGGGGGGACCCGGTTCGAACGGCGGCGCGCCCGAGCCCGACGCGCGGACGTGCGACACCTGCGGAGCGGCGATGGCGGCCGAGCAGGACTGGTGCCTGGAGTGCGGCGCCGCCGCGCCGGGCCGCCTCGGGGCGCGCCCGGGCTGGCGGGCGATGATGACGGTCGTCGGGGCGACGCTCCTCCTGGCGACCGGAGCGGTCGCCGCGGGCTACGCGGCGCTCAGCGAGGACGCGAACGTCGAGGCCTCGCAGCCGGCTCCGCCTCCGGCCGGCCCGGTCGCGCAGGCGCCACCGGCGCTGCCGCCGGCCTCGGCGCCGCCCGCGCCGGCGCCGCCCGCGACGAGTGCGCCGACGACGCCCCCGGGCGGGACCGCGCCGACCGTCCCGGTCCCGCCGCCCCCCTCGGGCGCGGTGACACCTGCGCCGCCGGTGACCCCGCCGGCTCCCGTGGCGCCGCTGCCTTCCCCGACGCCGCCCTCGACCGGTGGCGCGACCGGCGGCGGAGAGGAGTCCGGCGGCGACGAGGGCGCGGGCTCGGGCGACTCGGGCACGAAGGGCACCGGCGACTCCGGCTCGAGCGGGTCGTCCCAGGACGGCGGCGGCGTCACCCGCACCGCGGTCGAGATCCCCGACGGCGGGGTGAAGATCTACGACCCGTACGGCCGGCTCACCGTGAAGGGCGACCCCGCGGACACACACGACGGGAGTCGCGACTCGGTCATGCGCCTCGGCACGAAGACCCCGGGGGAGGCGATGGGCGTCGGGCTCGTCATCGATCTCGGGAAGGAGACGACGGTCGGTGCGATCGAGGTCCTCTCCGACACGCCGGGATACCGCCTCGAGACCTACGGGGCGACCTCGGACGCTCTTCCGCCGGACATCCTCGACACGCGCTGGAAGCACTTCACGGACATCGGGTCGTTCGACCGCACGACGAAGGACGGCAACACGAAGGGCGACGACGTCGATCGCCTCTCCCTCGGCGGTGAGCGGAAGATCCGGCGCCTCGCGTTGTGGATCACGAACCCGCCCGAGCGCTTCCCGCTCGTGAGGATCAGCGAGATCCGCCTCTTCCGCTGAGCGGTCGGCCCGGCTGCCGCGACGGGCGGTGCACGGCCCGTCGCGGGAACGATGAATGCGAGGGTGCCAACTCGGGTAGGCTCGGCGCGTCCGTCGAGACCGAGGAGGCCGTCCATGCACATGGAGATCCGCCGAGCACTCCGACCCGTCGCCGTCCTCGCGGCGCTCGCCGCCGCCGGAGGGGGTCTCGCCGCCTGCGGCGACGACGATGACGACGACGTCGCTCCGTCCGGCGACGTCACGCAGACCGAGGCGGCTCCCGAGCCGAGCGAGACGACCGAGCCGACCGAGACGACGCCCGGCGACGCGGAGACCGGCGGGGCGTCCGCCGACCAGGGCCGCGAGATCTTCGTGTCCACCGGCTGCGGGTCCTGCCACCAGCTCGCCGACGCCGATACGAGCGGCGGCGTGGGCCCGAACCTCGACGAGTCGCTCCAGGGTCAGAGCCCGGACGACATCCGCACGTCGATCGTGGACCCGTCGGCCGAGATCGTCGACGGCTTCCAGCCCGTCATGCCCGACAACTACGAGGAGCAGCTGAGCCCGCAGGAGCTCGACGCGCTCGTCGAGTACCTCTCGACGGCCGCCGGCGGCGGCTGACGGCGGGCGTCGGGCGGAGCGGACCGGTAGCGTCGGGCGACCCGACCTCGCGTCGGGCGCCCGTCACCACCCCACCGCAAGGAGACCCGCCGGTGTCCACCGCCACCATGACGACGACCGAGGGCCCGATCACGTTCGAGCTCTTCGACGCCGACGCCCCGAAGACCGTCGACAACTTCAAGGAGCTCGCCGGGAAGGGCTTCTACGACGGCCTCATCTTCCACCGCGTGATCAAGGACTTCATGATCCAGGGCGGCTGCCCGCAGGGGACGGGGACCGGCGGCCCCGGCTACACGTTCGAGGACGAGATCAACGAGCACAAGATCGTCCGGGGGGCCCTCGCGATGGCGAACGCGGGACCGGACACGAACGGCTCGCAGTTCTTCATCGTCACCGCGGACGCCTGCCCGTGGCTCGACGGCAAGCACACGGTCTTCGGGGAGGTCACCGTCGGCATGGACGTCGTCGACAAGATCGAGTCGGCTCCGACGGATGCCCGGGACCGGCCGCTCGAGCCGCTCGGGATCAGCACGCTCGAGATCTCCGAGTAGCCGCCGCGCCCGCCCGTCTGGCCGCTGCGCCAGACGGGCGCTAGCATGGGGGGCTGACACGTTGTCGAGTAACGCCACGACGGGAGAGAGAGATGGCCAGCGTCGAGGAGACGACCGAGCAGGTCACAGCGAGTGAGGAGAAGGCCGCGAGCGGCCGGACGTTCACGGTCGAGAACCCCGCGACCGGGGAGGTCATCGCCGAGGTCCCCGATCTCGATGCCGCGGCCGTGGCCGCGCTGGCTCGCAAGGGCCGGGCCGCGCAGCCCGCGTGGGAGGCGATCGGCTTCGAGGGCCGCGCCCGCATCATGAAGCGGATGCAGAAGTGGGTCCTCGACCACGGCGACGAGATCATCGACGTCATCCGGTCGGAGACCGGCAAGACCTACGAGGACGCGCAGATCGCCGAGCTGTCCTACGGGGCGGCGGCGTTCGGCTTCTGGGCCGACAACGCGGCGGAGTACCTCTCCGACGAGAAGGTGAAGTCGGCGAACGTCCTCATCAAGGGCAAGAAGCTCGTGCTCCGCTACCGGCCGCTCGGCCTCATCGGCGTCATCGGGCCGTGGAACTACCCGCTCACCAACAGCTTCGGCGACTGCATCCCGGCGCTCATGGCGGGCAACTCCGTCATCCTCAAGCCGTCGGAGATCACGCCGCTCACGAGCCTCAAGCTCGCCGAGGGCCTGCGTGAGTGCGGGATGCCGGAAGGCGTCTTCCAGGTCGCGACCGGCCTCGGTCAGACCGGTGCCGCCCTCACCGACGAGGCGGACATGATCATGTTCACCGGGTCGACCGCGACCGGCCAGAAGGTGATGACGAAGGCCGCCGAGACGCTCACCCCCGTCTCGCTCGAGCTCGGCGGCAAGGACCCGATGATCGTCCTGCGTGACGCGGATCTCGATCGCGCGGCGAACGGCGCGGTCTACTGGAGCATGTTCAACTGCGGCCAGACGTGCATCTCCATCGAGCGCGTCTACGTCGAGGAGCCGGTCTACGACGAGTTCGTCGCGAAGGTGACCGAGAAGGTGAAGGCCCTCCGTCAGGGCGACGGCGCCCCCGGTGAGCAGGACGTCGGGTCGATGACCTTCCCGAAGCAGGTCGAGATCGTCGAGAGCCACGTCGAGGACGCGAAGACGAAGGGCGCGAAGGTCCTCGTCGGAGGCAAGCGCGGCGACCGCGCCGGCCACTGGTTCGAGCCGACGGTCCTCGTCGACGTCGACCACACGATGGACTGCATGACGAAGGAGACGTTCGGCCCGACGCTCCCGATCATGAAGGTCGCCGACGCCGAGGAGGCGATCCGCCTCGCCAACGACTCCGAGTACGGGCTCGGGGCGTCGGTCTACGGCAAGGACATCGGGCACGCCGAGGCGGTCGCGCGCCGGCTCGAGTCCGGTGCGGTGTGCGTCAACGACGCGCTCGTCAACTACCTCGCGATGGAGCTGCCGATGGGCGGGGCGAAGGCCTCCGGCCTCGGCACGCGCCACGGAGCGGGCGGCATCCGCAAGTACTGCCAGCAGCAGGCGATCGTCGTCACGCGCTTCGCGACGAAGAAGGACCCCTTCATGTACCCGTACAACAAGCGGGTCACGAAGCTCCTCGGGAAGACGTTCCGCTTCCTCTACGGTCGCGGCAAGCGCGACTGACGCCGCGGTCGCGACAGACCTGGGTCCCGCTGACGGGCCGGCCTCCGGGCCGGCCCGTCGCACGTCCGGGGCCGGACCGCCCGGTGCGGGCGTCCGTCGCGCGCGCCGCCGGCCGGCCGCGCCGCGGATCCTTCTCGCCTCGCGGGAACGATGCGCGGCGCGCCGCGCCGCTCAGTCGCCGCCGAGGTCGTCGACGAGGCGCAGGAGGTCGAGCGGGCTGAACGGCTTCGTGAGGAAGAGGTCGGCGCCCGCGGCCCGCGCGCCCGCCTCGTGCTCCTCGCCGGCCGAAGCGGTGAGCATGACGATCGTCGCGTCGGCCCCCGAGGGGCGAGCGCGCAGCTCGCGGCACGCCGTGAGGCCGTCCATGCGCGGCATGTCGATGTCGAGGAAGACGATCGCGGGCGGCGCGGCGTCGGCCTCCTCGAGGGCCTCGAGGCCGTCCGCCGCCTCGTGGAGGACGAAGCCCGCGACGTCCTCGAGGGTCGTGGCGACGAGCTTGCGGATGAACGGGTCGTCGTCGACGACGAGGACGGCGTGTGCCCCGTTCAACGCAGATCCCTCACGATCTCCTCGATCGTCTCGTCGGAGACCTCGTCGAAGGCGTCGACCGCGCGCGGATCGAACTGCGTGCCCCGGGCCTCGCGGATGATCGCCCGCGCGACCGGCAGCGTCTTCCCGGCTCGGTAGGGGCGGTCGGTCGTCAGCGCATCGAGCGTGTCCGCCACGGCGAAGACGCGCGCGGCCTCCGGGATCGCCTCGCCCGAGAGGCGGTCCGGGTAGCCCTTCCCGTCCCACCGCTCGTGGTGCGAGCGCACGACCGCCTTCGCCTCCCCGAGGAAGTCGATGTCGCGGATGATCTCCCAGCCGATGACGGGGTGGCGCTCCATGAGCGCGCGCTCCTGGAGCGTGAGGGGACCGGGCTTGAACAGCACCGAATCCGGCACGCCGAGCTTGCCGATGTCGTGGAGGAGGAAGCCGAACTCGATCTCCGGCGCGTCTCCGAGACGCACGCCGGCCGCCTTCGCGATCTCGAGGCCGTAGGCGGCGACGCGTTCGGCGTGCTTGCCCGTGTAGGCGTCGCGCCGCTCGACCGCGTTCGCCAGCGCGCGGACCGTCGCCATGTAGGAGGCCCGGAGCTCCTGGGCGCGTGCCCGCTCCTGCTTGAACGTCTCCCGGAGATCGGCCGCGTAGCGCTCGAGCTGACGCTCCTTCTCGACCGCCGCGCGCTCCTGCGCCTCGAGGCGCTCGCGCAGCGCCTCGACCTCCTCCTGCTGCGAACCGGCCGACATCGCCTCCACCCTACCCGCCGTCCGCCCTCGCACGCCGCCGACCGGACGGAGGTGCGGCGTCGAGGAGATCGAGGACGACGCGCCCCGCGTCGTCGATCGCCACCGGCTCGGCGTCGAGCCGGGCGAACCCCGCGGCATGGTCGAGGTCGCCGTCGGTGGAGACGACGACCGCGCGCGCGAGGCGGCGGCCGCGCAGGTCGAGCGCGGCGACGACCGCGGCCGGGTCGTCGAGGCCGGCGTCGACGAGCGCCACCTCGAAGCGCCGGCGCGCGCAGAGGATGCGCACGGTCGCGGGATCGTCCGCCCACGCGTGCTCGATGCGCAGCTCGTCGAGGACGCCCTCGAGATGCGGCCGGATCGCCTCCCGGCCGACGACGAGGACGCGGACGCGGTCCGCGAGCACGGCCGACCCGAGCGCGTCGGCGAGCTCGTCGGCGTCGATCGGCTTGCTCACGACGCGCTCCCCAGAGAGCGCCTCGCGGCCGGAGAACACGGACACGACGACGACGGGGATGTCGGCGAGCTCGGGATCGGCCCGGAGGGCGCGCATCACCTCGAAGCCGCTCATCCCCGGCATGAGGATGTCGAGGGTCACGGCGTCGAAGCGCTCGCGCCGCAGAGCCTCGAGCGCGGAGGGCCCGTCGTGGACGATGGTCGTCCGCGCGCCGACCTCGCCCAGACGCTGGGAGATGAGCTCGGCGACGGCCGGCTCGTCGTCGAGGACGAGCACGTGGCGGCCGCGCAGGGCGGCGCGCGCCGCTTCCGAGGGCTCGGAGCGCCGCGCCGTCGGCAGCGTGACGGTGAACGTCGTCCCCTCCCCGGGTGCGGACGTCACGTCGATCCGGCCGTCGTGGAGCTCGACGAGCGAGCGCACGATCGAGAGGCCGAGGCCGGAGCCCTGCGAGTGGTCGGGGTCGCCCTTGCGGACGAAGCGGTCGAAGACGTGCTCCAGATCGTCGGCGTCCATCCCGCGGCCGGTGTCGGCGACCTCGAGGACGACCTCGTCACGGCCGCTGCCACGTGCCCTCACCGCGATCTGGCCGCCCTGGTCGGTGTAGAGGTGGGCGTTCGTGAGGAGGTTCGTGAGGATCTGGCGCAGACGCCCCGGGTCGCCGTCCGCGCGCGGCAGCTCGGGCTCGATCTCGAGCGAGAGGACCTGGCCCTTCTCGTCGAGCCGCGGGCGCAGGAGCGTCGTCACCTCCTCGATGACGTCGCGGAGGTCGGTCGCTCGCCGGTGGAGCTCCAGCCGTCCCGCCTCGACGCGCGCGACGTCGAGGAGATCGCCGACGAGGTCGACGAGGCGGTTCGTCGACACGAGGACGATCTCGAGGAACTCACGCTGGCGCGATGTGAGCGTCGAGTCCGCGAGGAGCAGCTCGACGAAGCCCTTGATCGACGTGAGGGGGCTGCGCAGCTCGTGCGAGGCCGTCGCGACGAACTCGGTCTTCAGCCGCTCGAGTCGCGCCCGCTCGGAGACGTCGCGGAGGGTCCAGACGACGCCCGCCCCGTCGGCGAGCGGGACCGCGGTGACCGCGAGGATCTGTCCGTCGCGGTCGACGACGACCTCGTCCTCGAGCGCTTCGGCGAGCGGGGCGGGCGGCGGGACGGCCCGGGTGCCGACCGTCAGCTCGGGCACGAGCTCCGCCGCCCGCGGGTTCGCGGAGACGACGACGTCGTCGGCGTCGACCTGGACGAGGGCGTCTCCGAGGCTCCGCATCGTCACGTCGAGGCGGTCGCGCTCCGCGCGCACGCGCGCCGCCGCCGCCTGGACGTCGTCCGCCATGCGGTTGAACGAGCGCGCGAGGACGCGGAGCTCGTCGGGCCCCTCCTCGGTCACGTGCGCGTCGTCCTCGCCCTCGGCGAGTCGCGCGCTCGCCTCGACGAGGTCGTCCAGGGGCCGGCGGAGGGCGCCGACGAGCGCGGCGATGAGGAGGAGCACGACCGCGAGCGCGGCGCCGCCCCCGGCGATGACGGCGATGAGCGAGCGGCGGCTGTCGTCCTCGGCCTCGTCGCGCGCGTCCTCGATGCGCTCCTCCTGGCGCTCGGCGAGGGCGACGATGGGCGCCCGTGCCGCCAGCGGGGCGCCGGGGTCCGTGCGACGGTTCCGCAGGTCCTGCTGGGCGTCGGCCGCCTGCTGGACGAGCGCGACGCTGCGCGCGTCGCCCTGCGCGCGGGAGAGCGCGTCCTCGTAGGCCGCTCGGAACGCGGCGCGGGCCCGGCGCCGGGCTTCGAGCCCCTCGTCACCGGGTGCCAGGCGCAGCGTCGCCTCCTCGACGACCCCGGCGGCGAGGAGCTCGCCGGCGCTCGCCTCGAGGCGCAGGGCGTCGGCGAGCCGGTCCTCGTACTCCTGCCGCGAGTCGTAGAGGCTCGCGACGCCGATCGCCGCGATCGTCGTGAGCGCGACGGTGAGCCCGAGGAGGGCGAGCTGGAGGGAACGCGCGATCGAGAGGCGGCGCACGAGGGGGAGCGTACGCGGCCCGGTGGCTCTACCCTCAGGACATGGGTCTCGTGCGCTCGTGGTGGCGAGGACTGCTCCGCGCGAGCGGCGCCGCCGCGATCGTGCCGGTCGGGCTCCTCGTCGCGGTCGTCCTCGCGGCGACGGTCGGCGGCGGCGGGGTCGGCGCGGTCGGCCAGATCGTCGCAGGCCCCTCCCTGCCGGGCGCAGCCGGCGCAGCGTCCTCCTCGTCCTCCTCGGGGTCGCCGGCGTCCCGCGCCGGGAGCGTGCCCTCCGTCCCGATCACGGCGCCGGGCGGCGGCGAGAGCGCGCCCGGGGCGGCCGGCGGTCCCTCGGGCGACGGTGGACCGGGGGACCGCGACGGCGGCCGCGGGGGTGACGGCGACGGCGAGGGCGAC
>NZ_JBLKKY010000080.1:0-16270 GCF_059438195.1 Paraconexibacter sp. | reverse complement strand
TGCGCGTGTAGCCAGCGGATCGCCGTCTGCACGTCCTGATACGCCGCCGGCGCGTCGAACCCTCCTCGCCGTCAGCCGTCCTGCAGCCCCGGGGACGGGCCGAGGCCGCGGTCGAGGATCGCGAAGAGGTCGGCGTAGGCGCGGTCGAGGTCGATCGCCCCCGGGTCGAGCAGGTGCTGCTGCGCGAGACCGGCGAGCGCGGCCGTGACGAGCGAGACGACGACGCGCGGGTCGACGTCGGCTCGCAGCTCGCCCGCGCGCTGGCCGGCCGCGATCCACGCGGAGGTGTCGTCGCGCATCGCGGCGTAGAGCGCGGCGAAGCGCGGCGCGATCTCCGCGCGGGGGCCGAGCGCCTCGAAGAGGAGCAGGAAGTAGAGGCGCAGGCGCTCGGCGCCCGTCTCGAGGAAGCGGCGGTGCGAGTCGAGGGCCCGCCGGATCGCCTCGCGTCCGCGCGCCTCGCCGACGTCGGCCATGAGCCCTCCGCGGCGCCAGGCGTCGAAGGCGTCCTCGACGACCGCCCAGAGCAGCCCCTCCTTCGACCCGAAGTGCCAGAAGATCGAGCCGCGGCTGATCCCGGCGCGCTCGCCGATGAGAGCGACCGACGCGCCCCCGTAGCCGCGCTCCGCGAAGAGCGCCGCCGCGGCGGCGACGAGCTTCGCGCGGGTGGCGGCGGACCGCTCGTCGTGGGAGGTCGGCGCGTGCTCCGCGGGCATGGCGAGGACGATAGCCGATCTGTATGCTGACCGATCAGCATAGACACCATCGGAGGGAGACCCGCCGTGCCGACGACCTCGAAGGCCGTTCTCATCACCGGATGCTCGACCGGCATCGGCCGGGCGACCGCCACCCACCTCGCGCGGTCGGGTCACACCGTCTACGCGACCGCGCGCCGACCGGAGTCGATCGCCGACCTCGAGGAGGCCGGCTGCCGCACGCTCGCCCTCGACGTCACCGACGAGGGCTCGATGCAGGCGGCGGTCGATCACGTCGTCGCGACGGAGGGCGCCGTCGGCGTCCTCGTCAACAACGCCGGCTACAGCCAGTCGGGCGCGATCGAGACCGTCCCCATGGACGAGGTCCGCCGGCAGTTCGAGACGAACGTCTTCGGCCTCGCCCGCATGTGCCAGCTCGTCCTGCCGGGCATGCGCGAGCAGCGCTGGGGCCGCATCGTCAACGTCAGCTCGATGGGGGCGAACTTCACGTTCCCGGGCGGCGGCTACTACCACGCGACGAAGTACGCCGTCGAGGCGATCAGCGACGCTCTCCGCTTCGAGGTGAAGGGCTTCGGCGTCGACGTCGTCATCGTCCAGCCGGGCCTCATCCGCACGTCGTTCGGCGAGACCGCGGTGGGCGGGGTCGACGCGATCGCCGGCGGCGACGGCCCCTACGCCGAGTTCAACGGCGCGGTCGCGCAGGCGACGGCGCAGGTCTACGAGAAGGGCCCGCTCGCCAAGCTCGGCGGCGGCCCCGAGACGGTGGCGAAGGCGATCGAGAAGGCGATCACGACGCGCCGGCCGAAGATCCGCATGCGGGTCACGCCGTCGGCGCACCTCCTCGTCGGTCAGCGGGCGCTCATGACCGACGGCATGTGGGACAAGTTCGTCTCGACGCAGTTCCCGCGCCCCGGGAGCGCGTAGACGCCGGGCGTCGAGGCCCGCCCGCCCGCCCGGCGCTCAGCGCGCCGGGCGACCGAGGACGTGGACCGGGCCCGCCTCGCTCACGGGCTCGGGCCCGTCGATGTTCTCGACCTCGTAGCCGGCCTCCGAGAGGGCGGCCTCGACCTCGCGGTTCGTCTCGTGCAGCTCGACGACGACGACCGGTCGCTGCTCGTGGAGGAGGCGGCGCATCCCTGCGAGCGCCTGCACCTCGGAGCCCTCGATGTCCATCTTCACGAGGCTCGGCGCGACGCCGCCCGGCCAGTCGACGTCGTCGAGCGCGATGACCTCGACGTCGACGGAGCCCCGTGTCTGCGGGTGCGTCCCGCGCTCGCGGAGGTGCGACCAGCTCCGCTCGCCGACGAGGAGGAACTCGGCGCGGCCCGACTGCGCGCCGACCGCCGCCTCGTGGACCGTCACGTTCGTGAACGCGTTGAGCGCGACGTTGCGGCGCACCGACTCCGCGTCCGGCGGCGAGGGCTCGAAGGCGTGCACGTGGCCGCTCGGGCCGACGAGGCGCGCGAGCAGAAGCGTGAAGAACCCGAGGTTCGCGCCGACGTCGCAGACGACCGAGCCCGGGCGCACCGAGCGCCGCAGCGCCTCCTGGACGCTCGGCTCCAGCTCGCCGCGGACGAGCCCGTGGGCCTGGACGTGGCGCACGCCGAACGCGCGGCCGTCGAGGCGCAGGCCGCGGCCGAGGCCGCTTCGCACGACGACCGGGCCGCCGCCGAGCGCCCGCTCGACGGCGCCGAGCGCGGCGCCGCCGGCCGACGTCCCGCCGAGCCGCGCGACCCGCTCGTGCGGGAGCCGGGTGTAGCCGCGGTAGGCGGCCGAGCGCAGGCGGGCGGCGATCTCGTCGGGCACGCCGGGATCCTCGCACGGCCCGCCGCAGCCCCGGCGCCCCGTCACCCGAGGCGCTCGGGGAGCACCCCCTCGACCGCGAGGAGCCGCTCCTTGCGCTCCGTCCCGCCGGTGTAGCCGCCGAGGCGCCCGCCGGCGGCGAGCACCCGGTGGCACGGGACGACGATCGGGAACGGGTTGCCGCCGAGGGCTCCGCCCGCGGCCCTCGCCCCGCCGGGCGCTCCCGCGCGTGCGGCGATCTCGCCGTAGGTGGCCGTCCCGCCGAACGGGATGTCCGCGGTCGCGGCGAGCACGCGCCGCCCGAAGTCCCCGACGAGCGACCAGTCGAGCGCGAGGTCGAACGTCGTGCGGCGGCCCTCGAAGTACTCCTCGAGGGCGCGGCGGACGTCGTCGAGGCGGCCCGGCGCTTCGAGGACGCGAGGCGAGACGCGGGCGGCGAGGTCGTCGAGGACGGCGTCGCGGCCGCCGGGGAGGTCGGAGTAGGCGAGGCGCACGAGCCCGCGGGCGGTCCGGGCCGCGACGAGCTCGCCGACCGGGGAGTCGACGAGCGCGTAGGTGACGTCGGCTCGGTCGGCGGCGAGACCCGCGAAGCGGGCGAGCGCCGCCGCGAGCGCAGCGGGGTCGTCCGGCGGGGCGGCGAGTCCGGCGGGCACGGCGTCAGGGTCGTCGGCGGTGGTCATCGCGTCTCCTCCTCGATCTCTCGGCGCAGCGTCGCGAGGCCTTCGTGCAGCGAGCGGCGTGCGGCCGCCTCGCTGCAGTCGAGCGCCTCCGCGATCGCGGCGTGTTGCAGGTCGCCCGCGACGCGCAGCAGCACGGCGGCTCGCTGCTTCGGCGGCAGGCAGCCGACGCGCGCCCAGAGCTCGTCGTCGCGATCGGCGATCGTCGGCTGCGCGGGCGCCGCGCTCTCCGGCACGGCGTCCCCGGCGGCGACCGGGCGCCGCGCGCGGGCGCGGTGGTGGTCGAGCGCCTTGCGGTGGGCGATCGTGAGGAGCCACGCCCGCTCGTTCGAGCCGGGACGCAGACGGGGGTAGGCCCGCAGCGCCGCGATGAGCGTCTCCTGCAGGCAGTCGTCGGCCTCATCGCGGCCGACCGCCGCCACGAGGAACCGCCGCGCGACGGCGGCGTGCTCCTCGAGGAAGCGCTGGAACGGCGGGGGGCTCACACCAGTGCAACGACGCCGAGGCGCCGGATGTGAGAACGCCGGCCCGCCGTCACGACGTCAGTCGTCGTCGTGGACGTGGAATCCCTCCCCGGTCGGAGCGCCGAGCCGGCCCTCGAGGACGAGGCGGCGGAGCAGCGGCGCGGGGCGGTAGCGCTCCTCGCCGGTCTCGGCGTGGAGGCCGGCGATCACGCCGAAGACGTGGTCGAGACCGATGAGGTCGCCCCACGCCGCCGGCCCGCGCGGGTGGTTGAGCGCGAGGACCATCCCGTCGTCGAGCGCCGCCGGGTCGTCGGTGACGCCCTCGCCGAGCGAGAACGACGCCTCGTTGACGAGCTGGCAGACGATGCGTCCGAGGACGCCGCCGACGGCGTCGCCGACCCACTCGGTGTGGAGCCCGAGCGACGTGAAGAACGTCTGCGCCGCGTCGGCGACGGGATCGGCCGTGTCACGCCCGCGCGTGAGCTCGACGAGCCCGGGTGCGCGGGCGTCGCCGAGCGGCGGGAGGGCGTGGAAGCCGACGGCGTTGCCGCCCTCGTCGGCGCTCACGAGCGACGTGCCCGCGAGGAGGATCGCTCGCGGGGCGCCCTGCAGCACCTCGTCCTCGGGGTCGGCGGCGCAGTCGAGGCAGAGGAACGGCACCTCGTCGCTCGCGCCCGGCTCGGCGACCCGCCAGCCCGCGGCGGTGGCGCGCTCCCGCAGGATGTCGGCGATGACGAGGTCGCCGGCGACGACGACGAGGCGGTCGTCGCCTCCGCCGGCCTCGGGCGCGGGCGGATCCTCGGGACGGTGCGGGCCGTCGGTGTAGACGTACCAGCCGCGCCCCGTCTTCCGGCCGAGATGGCCCGCGGCGACCGTCCGCGCGTGGAGCGGGAACGGCCGCCATCGCGGCTCGCCGAAGCTCAGCTCGTCGAAGGACTTCTGGACCGCGAGCCCGACGTCGACGCCGACGAGGTCGGAGAGCTCGAACGGGCCCATGCGGAAGCCGCCGCCGAGGCGGCAGATCCGGTCGACGGTCGCGACGTCGGCGACGCCCTCGGTGACGAGCTTGAGCGCCTCGCAGAGGAACGGCCGGTTCGTGCGGTTGACGAGGAAGCCCGGGACGTCGGCGGCGTCGACGACCCGCTTGCCGAGCGCCTCGCCGGCGCGCCGCGCGACGTCGAGCGCCTGCTCGGAGGACTCGACGCCCGCGATGACCTCGACGAGCTTCATGACCGGCGGCGGGTTGAAGAAGTGCATCCCGACGACGTTCGCCGGGGTCGCCGCCGCCGGTGCGATCGCGGTGATCGGGATCGACGAGGTGTTCGACGCGAGGACCGCGTCCGGGAGGGCCTCGGAGAGCGCGCGGAAGATCTCGTGCTTGAGGTCGAGGCTCTCGGGCGCGGCCTCGACGACGAGGGGGCAGCCCGCCGCGGCGAGGTCGGAGACCGCCGGCGCCGCGGTGACGCGCTCGACGATCGCGCGCCCCTCGTCCTCGGACATGCGGCCCTTCTCCACCGAGCGCGCGACGCTCTTCTCGATCCGCGCGAGGCCGGCCTCGATCGCCCCGTCGACCGGGTCGTGCAGCACGGCGCGCAGTCCGCTGCGGGCGGCCGCCTCGGCGATGCCCGCGCCCATCGTCCCGGCGCCGACGACGCCGATCGGCTCGACCGCGCTCATGCGGGCACCATGGCGTTGATGCCGGTCTCCGCGCGGCCGATGATGAGCTTCTGGATCTGCGACGTGCCTTCGTACAACGTGGTCACCCTCGAGTCTCGGAAATAGCGTTCGACGGGGTGGTCATCGACGTAGCCGGCGCCCCCGTGCACCTGGATCGCCTCGTTGGCGCACCACACGGCCGCCTCGGTCGCGAAGAGCTTCGCGATCGACGTCTCGGTCGTGTTCGGCCGGCCCATGTCCTTCAGCCAGCCGGCGCGCTGGACGAGCATCCGCGCCGCGTCGGTCTTCACCCGGATCTCGGCGATCATCGCCTGCACGAGCTGGAAGGAGGCGATCGGCCGCCCGAACTGCTCGCGCTCCTTCGCGTAGGAGACGGACTCGTCGAGGCATCCCTGGCAGATGCCGACGCAGCCGGCGGCGACGGAGTAGCGGCCCGAGTCGAGCGCGGTCATCGCGACCTTGAACCCGTCGCCGATCTCGCCGAGGACCGCGTCGGCCGGGACCTCGACGTCGTCGAGCGAGATCGCGGCCGTGTCGGCGGCGTGCATGCCCATCTTCCCGTGGATGGGCGTCGGCTGGAAGCCCGGCTGGTCGGTGTCGACGACGAAGCACGCGAGCCCCTTGTGCCCGAGGCTCGGGTCGGTCTGCGCGAAGACGAGCGCGACCTTCGCGACGTCGCCGTTGCTGATCCACATCTTCGACCCGTTGAGGCGCCAGCCGTCGGCCGTCCGGGTCGCGCGCGTCTTCTGGTTCGCGGCGTCGGAGCCGGTGTCCGGCTCGGTGAGCGCGAAGCAGCCGAGGATCTCGCCGGAGCAGAGCCGGGGGAGGAGGTCGCGCTTCTGCTCCTCGGTCCCGAACTTCACGATGATCGAGCAGACGAGCGAGGTCTGGACGCTGACGACCGTGCGCATCGCGCTGCACGCGCGGCCGACGTGCTCGACGACGAGGCCGTAGGTGACGTAGTCGAGTCCGGCGCCGCCGTACTCGCGCGGGACGATCGCCCCGAGGTAGCCCTGCGCGGCGATCTTCGCGACGAGGTCGGTGTCGAAGTGCTCGTTGCGCGAGTTGTCCCGTGCGCGCGGCGCGATCTCGCGGTCCGCGAACTCGCGGGCGGTGTCGCGGACGAGACGCTGCTCGTCCGTGAGGTCGAAGTCCATGGTCTCCTCCGAGTTGGCGCGCGCGACGCTATCGCACCGGATCGCGGCAGAGCCGACGGCCCAGGAGCACCGTCGGGCGACCCGTACACTCGGGGGGTCATGAGCGCGTTCGCGGTCATCATGCTCGGCGGCACCGCGGGCCTCTTCGTGGCGCTGTACCTGCTCGGCCGCGCCTACCCGGGGTCGGGGGCCGACGTCATCGACTGGCAGCCGACGCGCTCGCCCGACGTGGAGGCGCAGAACGAGATCGACGAGCTCGACCAGCTCCTCGAGGTCGCCAACCGCCGTCGCCGCCGCCGCGGTGAGCCGGAGGTCACGGAGGACAGCATGCGTGCGATCGTCGATGCCGAGATGGCCGCCCATGCCCGGCGGCACGAGGACGAGGCCGCCCACGGCCAGGACGAGGAGATGCGACAGGTGCTCGAGGCGAAGAACGCCCGCCGGCGTGCGAAGGGACTCGACGAGATCTCCTTCGAGGACTTCAAGGCGCAGATGACCGGGGAGGACGCATGAGGGTCCTCCTCGTCGGCGCCGGCAGCGAGCGCGGGCTGGCGCTCACCCGCTCCCTCGTCGCCGAGGGGCATGCGGTCCGCGCGGTGACGCGCGACGAGGGCCGCCGCGAGACGCTCGAGGCCGCCGGGGCCGAGTGCTGGATCGGCGATCCCGACGTCGTGGGGACGCTCCGCTACGCGCTCGAGAACGTCACGGTCCTCGTGTGGGCGCTCGGCTCGGCGACGGGCTCGCGCGAGGCCCTCGAGCCGCTCTTCGGCTCCCGCCTGAAGATGATGCTCGAGAAGACGACGGACACGACCGTCCGCGGCGTCGTCTTCGAGGCGACGGGGAGCGTCGACGACGACCTGCTCGAGTCCGGCCGCGACGTCGTGCGCTGGGCGTTCGAGACGAACGAGATCCCCTTCGCATGGGTCGAGCACGACCCCGCCGACACGGAGGGCTGGGTGCGCGCCGCGCGCGCGGCGATCGACTCGCTCCTCGGCGCCGAGCGCGCGGTCCCCTCCCGCTGAGGCGGGACGCGCGGCTCAGCGCGCCACGGGGCTGAGGAGCTCCTCGGGGAGCCGGGCGAGGAGATCGGAGAGGATCCGCGCGGTCGCGCCCCACACGAGCTGCTCGCCGACGACGAAGACGTCCGTGCGGAAGGGGACGCCCCGGCGGATGAGACGTCGCCGGTCGCGGCCGTCGCGGAGGTCGCGCAGGCCGAGCTCGAGGATCTCGGCGACCTCGCCGTGCGACGGCACCCACTCGTGGCCGGGCTCGATGATCCCGACGAACGGATAGACCGCGTAGTTCGTCGCGATCGTCGGCGTCGGCTGGAGGGCGCCGACGACCCGCACCGCGTCGGCGGGCAGCCCGATCTCCTCGTGGCTCTCGCGCAGGGCGGTGTGGAGGAGGGTCGGGTCCTCGTCGTCGCGGCGGCCGCCGGGGAAGCTGATCTCGCCCGCATGCCGGCGCATGTCGGAGCGGCGCCGGGTGAAGACGGCGTGGAGCGCGCCGTCCTCGACGTACAGCGGCACGAGGACGGCGGCGCGCGTGCGCCCGTGGACCTCGAGCCCCGCCGCCTCGGCGGGATCGAGGAGGATCGGCTCGAGCGTCCGCCCGAGCGACTCAGCCGGCGAGGGAGACGCGCTCGACACGCTCGTCGAACATGACCTCGCCGTCGAGGATCCGGTGCACGGGGCACTTCGCGGCGATGACCTTGAGACGCTCGACCTGCTCGTCGTCGAGGTGCGACGGGATCCTGAGGACGAGCTCGAACTTCGTCGGGCATCCGCGGTCCGCGGGCGTGTACTCGCAGGTCACGGCGAGGTCCTTCACGTCCCAGCCCTTGCGCTGCGCGTACATCTCCATCGTGATCGCGGTGCACGAGGCGAGGCTGGCGGCGAGCAGCTCCTGGGGGGTCGGCCCCGTGTCGTCGCCGCCGAGGTCCGCGGGCTCGTCGACGGTGAGCGCATGGTCGCGGATGGCGATCGTCTGTCGGAACGCGCCCGAGCGGGAAGAGGTGGCCTTCATGGACGTGATGCTACGCCTGTGACCAGTCGGGCTCCGACGTGACGGCATCGGCGACGTCAGCGCCCGCGGATCCGGCGTCCGAAGACGTGGACGTACGTGGCGCCTTCGCCCTCGCCGCTCTCCGGCGTCCCGATGACGACGCCGACGCCGAGCTCGCGGAAGCGCTTGGTGAGGATGTTGCGGCGGTGGCCGTCGGAGTCCATCCAGGACTCGACGATCTCGAGCGGGGTCGCGCGGGTGCCGGTGCCCCAGGCGAGGTTCTCGCCGAGGTACCAGCGGCGGATGCGGCTCGAGCGCAGGTACGAGGTGCGCTTCACGCGCGAGGTGAGCGTGCTGCCCTCGGGGGAGACGTGGTCGAAGAAGTGCTCGTCGACCATCTCGTCGGCGTAGCGGGCCGCGGCCTTCCGCAGCGTGCTGTGGGCCTTCACCTTCTTGCGGTCGCGCTTCGTGCGCTCCTTGTTGACGAGGCACACGGTCGCGCGGCGGATGTGCCGGAGGTTGTCGTGCGTCGGTCGCAGGAGCGCGTTGCGGCAGCCGCGGCGCGTGAGGTCCGGGTCTCCGGGCTCCTGGGTCTCGCCGGCGCCGGGACCCTCGGTCGGGCAGTCGCCGATCGACAGGTCGCCGGCCTCGAGGCAGACCCCCGGGAGCGGGAGAGGGAGCGTCGCCGCCGGGGCGGGCGCGGCGCCCGCGAGGAGCGCTGCGACGGAGAGCGGAAGGGCGAGGAGCGTGCGGTGGGGAGTGCGCATACACCCCTGCCGTCGGCACGATCTTCGCGTGTCTGCGACGGTCCCGGGGCGTGAGCGGACGGACGTCGTAGAGAGGACCCCCGCCGCTCCGACTCGCGCCGGAGCGGCTGCGGTGGCACCATGCGGACGGCATCGGGGCGTAGCGCAGCCTGGTTAGCGCGCCGCGTTTGGGACGCGGAGGTCGCCGGTTCGAATCCGGCCGCCCCGATTCGCGCCGGCTCCCGGTGCGCTTCTGCCCCCGTAGCTCAGCTGGAGAGAGCAGCCGACTTCTAATCGGCAGGTCGTTGGTTCGAGTCCAACCGGGGGTGCTGTCCCGGCGGCGTCGCGACGTCGACCCCGCGCCCGTGCAGCGCCGCGACCGTCGCGGCGGCGAGGCTGACGCCGGCGAGGACGAGCGCGACCGCGTCGAGGCCGACGAGCGTCCCCACGACCCCCGCGACGGGATAGGTGAGGAGCCAGCACGCGTGCGAGAGGGCGAACTGCGCGGCGAAGACCTGGTCGCGGTCCACGTCGGTCGAGGAGCGGGTGAGGATGCGGCCGATCGGGGTCTGGACCGCCGAGAGACCCGCTCCGACGACGAGCCACGCGCCGAGGAGGCCCGCGTAGCCGGGGAGGACCGTGACGGCGAGGAGTCCGGCGCCGATCGCGCAGGCGCCGGGGAGCATGACCGCGCGCTCCCCACGCCGGTCGACGAGGGCCGGGAGCAGGGCGGCGGTGAGGATGGACCCCGCCCCCGCGACGGCGAAGGCGACGGCGACCTCGGACTGGCCGAGCTCGAGGTCCTCGCGGACGAGGACGACCGTGTTGACGATGACCATCGCGCTGCCCGCCGCCGCCGCGAGGTCGAACGCGAGGACGACGCGCAGCGCGCGCGTCCGCGCGAAGCGCCGCGCGCCGGCCGTGGTGGCCGCCCAGGTCCGCCCGCCGGGCGGCCGCGCGCGCCCGCGGGGCAGGGTGACCGAGGAGATGAGGCTCGCGGAGACGAGGAACGCCGCGGCGTTGAGGACGAACAGGGGCTCGAAGTCCATGACGAGCAGCAGCCCGGCGGCGACCGCGGGCGCGAGCAGATCGGCGAGGTCGTACGCGACGCGGGAGAGGGAGAGGGCGCGGGTGTAGCGGCGCTCGTCGGCGAGGACGAGCGGCACGGTGGCGTGGAAGGCGGGCGTGAAGCCGGCCGCGCACGCGTTGACGACGAAGACGAGCGCGAGCGCTTGCCAGACCTCGTCGACGAACGGCATCGCGACGAGGACGCCGGCGCGCACGAGGTCGAGGGCGATGAGCATGCGCCGGCGATCGAAGCGGGGGGCGATCGCGGCGAACACGGGGGAGACGCCGACGTAGGCGACCATCTTGAGGGCGAGAGCGGCGCCGAGCACGGCGCCGGCGTCGGCGCCCGCGAGGTCGTAGGCGAGGAGGCTGAGCGCGACGGTGGTGAGGCCGGTGCCCGCGAGGGCGACGACCTGCGCGGCGTAGAGCCGCCGGTACACCGGGTCGCCGAGCGGCCCCGCCGGCGGCGGCTCGCGGCGCGCGGCGCGCCAGCGCAGGAGATGGCGGTGCGGCCCGCGGTGGGCGTGCGCGTGCCGGCGACGGCCGTGCCAGTGGGAGAGGCGGTCGGTGTCGTCGTCGGTCGTCACGGGAGAGCGGGGCGCTCCCGGCGATCATCGCGCGTCGGGTCCGCGTCCCGCGCGCCGTCCGCTCGAGCCCGGACGCGCCCGCGTCGACCTCTCCCCGCCGTCGCGTCAGGCGAGGAGGGACACGAGGATGGCGAGCAGGATCCCGATGAAGCAGACGGCGGCGATGCCGCCGAGGATGCGGAGCGCCCAGATGTCGTACTTGGTGACCGCGGGCGAGCGCTCGGGGCCCCGGAGGAGGTCGTCGGCGGCCGCGCGGACGGCGGGGATGCGCCGCACGCCGAGGGGAGTGGCGTCGTCGCCGTCATCGGCCGCGCGGTCCCCCTCGTCGTCGCTCTCCGGGGTCGGGTCGCTCGCGGGCGCGTCGTGCTGGGCGGCCGCGGATTCCAGTGACCGCAGGCGTCGCTCGGCCGACTCGCGGGCGAGCACCGCCTCGTTGAGGAGCCCGCGGAGACGGTCGCGCTCCGCGTCAGCCTCGTCACTGCGGCGCTGGGCACGCTCCGCCTGCTCCTGCGCGGCGCTCCGCTCGCCCTCGGCGGCGCGGAGCGCCCGGCTCGCGTCGTCGCGCGCCGTCTCGGCCTCGGCGAGGCGCGAGCGCATGCCCTCCTCGCGTCGCTCGGCGGCGAGCCGGCCCTCCCGCTCGCGGGCGAGCACCGACTCGGCCTCCTCGCGGGCCGTCCTCTCGGTCTCCGCGACGGTCTCCATGCGCTGCCGCGTGCGGAGCGCGGCCTCGCGGTCGCGCTCCGCCTCCGCGAGGCGCGCGAGCGCATGGTCGCGCTCGCGCCCGGCGGCCGTGCGCGCCCTGCGGGCGTCCGTGCCCTGGTCCACGTGTTCGGCGGCGCCGGAGGCCTTGCCCCCACCGAGCGGGACGGTGACGTCGGGCGCCACCGAGAGCTCGAGGTCGGACGGGTCGGGGTCGTCGCCCTGCCAGGGGAAGGCGGCGCGCCACGGCACGTTCCCGGCATCCCACGGCTTGTCGTCGAGAAGGGCGAGCGTCGCCTCGCCCCCGCGGAGGAGGCTCGGGCGGACGAACCGCCGTCCGCGCACGCCGGACCATCGCCCGCTGATGACGAGACGGTCCTCGTCGCGGGCGATGTCGTCGAGCTCGAACCCGACGTCGTCGGTGCTCACGAGCCGCTCTTGGTGCTCCCTCGCGATCGGGTCGACCTGCTGCTCCCGCCGCTCCGCGAGGAGCTCGAGGCGGACTTCCGCGACGAGCTGCCGGTCGACCGCGAGCTGCCGGTCGACCGCGACGACGCGCTCGAGCGGCGTGTCGAGGACGTCGACTTCTTCGCCGAGCCGCTGCGCGACGAGGCGCTGCTGCTGCTCGAGGACCGCCGGCTCGAGGTGCTGCGGCGGCGCGTGGACGCGCCGTTCGCGGCCCGCCGCTCGGCGGCCGGCACCTCCTCCTTGACGACCTGCTTGACGAGCGCGGTGATCTCCCGCTCGAGGAGGCGCTGCATCTTCTCCTCGTCCTTGCGGTGCGCCTTCGCGAGCTTCACCGTCTCCTTGTCGCCGAGCGCCTCGGCGAGCGTCTCGATCGCCGCGTAGTGGGCGATCTCCTCGGCCTCGTTCCAGTAGCCGTCGCGGGCGTGGCGAAGGTCCGAGTCGGCGTCGCTCGTCCCGCGGATCGCCTGCATCGGTCCCTTCGCGGCGGCGACGGCCTTGTTGGCCGCGCTTGTCGCCTTCGCCGCCGCCTCCGTGGCGATGTCGGGGCCGGGGATGTGGAGCGCGGCCTCGGCCTTGCCGCCGAGCGCCTTGATGCGCTTCTCGAGCGCCTTCGCCTGGCTCTTGGTCACCTTGAGGTGCTCCTGGAGCCCCTTCTTCAGCTGGGCGCGCTTCGCGTTGGAGATCTGCGCCTTGAGCGCCGTCTCGAGCTGCTTCTCCTTGCCGTAGACCTCGTTGAGGTACTTCACGAGGACGGCGTCGCGTGTGGGTGTGCCGGACTCGGCCATGGGAAAGGTGTCTCCTCTTTCGGGTGGACGCTTCGTCACAACGTTCCCATCGCGCGACCATCTACACTCCGACACGGCCCTTGGTGGGCGTAGCTCAGCTGGTAGAGCTCCTGGTTGTGGTCCAGGCGGTCGCGGGTTCGAGTCCCGTCGCTCACCCCTCACGGAAGCCCCGCTGCGGCGGGGTTTCCTCGTTCTCGCGGTCGCGAGCCCAGCGCGACGCGCTCGCGCGGGCGCCGTCGACGACCCTCGCGGCGACGTCCGCGACGCGGGAGGCCGATGACGAAAGCAGCTTCGTCGACGGCCGCGAACGCGGGCTCGCCCGTGAGCATCGAGAGCGGTGAGGACCGCTTCGAGGCCGTGTTCAGGTTCACGGTGAGCGCTTGGGCGCACGCCGACGCGGTCGAGCGCGTGCTCGCGCTCATGGGCCGGACGACGGACGCCGCGCCGCCGCCGGCCGCGGACGGGGCGAACTGGGTGACGCCGCGGCGAGACGCGACTTCTGTCGTGGGGCGACGTTGTAGGTCGCATGGGTCGCTCATCCGTCGTCCGCTCGCTCGCGACGCTGCTCGCGTGGGCTGCCGTCGGGCTGGTGCCGACGTCGCCGGCGCAGGCCGCCTTCTCGCCCGTGGTGAGCTCGGAGTTCGGGGGGTTCGCACCGAGCAGGTACGTGCTTCCGGTGATGGACAGCCTGGGCGGCGTGACGGTGTTCAACGAGACCGACCAGACCCAGCGGCTGTATCGCCTCACGGCGCTGGTCGACGGCCGCGAGGTGCGTCTTCCGATCGCGCCGAGCACGGGTCGGCCCTTCGACGTCGACCTCGGGATCGACGAGGACGGCCGCGTCGTCGCGGCGTACAGCCGCTGCGAGAGCCGCGGGCCGTCGAGCCTCGGCATCCGCTCAGCACCGTACGCGCCGCCATATCCGGCGTGGACGACCCATCGCGGGTGCGACCTGTACCGCTACGACTTCGCCGACGGTCGAGAGCGGCGGATCGAGGGGGCGAGCACCGATCAGGCCTCGGAGGTGCTGCCCTCGGTCTGGCGCGACGAGGTCGCCTTCGCCCGCGTCTACGAGCGCCGCGACGGCGATCGCGGCGTGTACCCGTATCTCTATGTGCGGCGGATCGGGGAGGGGACGACGTCGCGTCGTCAGCCCGGCGGCGCGCGGGGCGTCTCGGGCCTCCCGGGACCGATGCGGCTCGACCTCTACGGGCGCCGTCTCGCGTTCGTGTGGAACCGCGCGACGCAGCTCCCGGACGGAGCGCGCAACCCGGCGGGCGTCACGGAAGTCCGCCTCGACACCGTCGGCGGGAGCCACGAGGTCGTCGACCGGCTCGCGTGGAAGGGGCAGGGCAGCTACATCACGTTCCTGTCGCCGCGGATGTCCAACGGCCGTCTCTTCTACGGGGAGGCGCGCGTGCGGATCCCCTCCGACGGACCGCTGCCCGCGTCCAGTCGCCTGCTGCGCCGTGACATCGCCGGCGGCCCTCCGCAGGCCGCTCCCGGACCCTCCCTCCTCGTCGACACCGCCACGAGCGGCGGCGTCACGTGGGCGGGCGTGCCCGCGGACATCTTCTCGTGGAGCGAAGCGAGCACGATCGTCCGCGACGACGCGGTGCCGTGGACGGACGAGCCCTGAGCCGGACGCGCAGGCAGGTCACTCCAGCCGGTAGATCCCGCACTTGCGGGCCTCGGGGCGCCCGTCGCGGTTCTCGCCGCAGGAGCCGGCGGGGCCCGCCGGGGTCATGAGCGAGAAGGACGGCCCGGTGCGCGTCATCGCGACCTCGACCGGCGCCTGCGGCTCTCCCGAGCTCCCCACCGGGAGCCGCCGCGTCGTGCGGCCTCCCGACCTCGCTTCTCCGATGAGCTGGTCGACCTTGCCCCAGCGCGCCCACCAGACGCGGCCGTCGGACACCGAGGGAGGTGTGATCTGGTTGTAGTCGTCAAGCGGGCTGCCGACGCCGATCGGACGCTGGCTGACGCGCGTGAGTCGCGTCCTCTTGCCGCTGGGGAGGTCGTAGCGGTAGATCGCCTGGCGCGCCGAGCCGTCCCCGCCGGTCCAGGTCCACCGGGCGGCGAGGACGTTCCCTGCGAGCGAGAGCCCGGCGGGGCCTCCGCTCAGCCGGGCGGTGAGCCCTGAACGCGGGGGCGGCGGCGTGCTCACTCCGGCCGGCCCGGGCCGCAGGGCGCGGTCGCGGCCGGTGCGCAGGTCGAGCACGCGCAGCTCGAACCGCGCGCGACCGGTGTCGCCGTAGCTCGTCGGGCTCCACACGTAAGCCAGCCAGCGGCCGTCCAGTGCCGGTGAGAACGCCGACCCTCCCCGCTTCACGGCACCGATCGTCGCGTCGCGGCCGGTGCTCACGTCGATGCCCTTCAGCTCGCACCCGTCGCGGGCGAACCGCGCGCCGCTGAGGACCGGGCCGACGTGACGCGGACTGAACGCGCTACGCGGGCTGAACGGCGTGCGGTCCGCGGGACACACCGAATGGACGACGATCAGTCGCCCGCCGACCCGGCCGAGCGTGAGGTCCCGCGGGCCCATCACCGCCGGCTGCTCGAGCTCGACGTGCCGGCCCGAGACCTCGACGGTCACGTCGAAGTCACCGGCATGCAGGAGCGGATTCGGCGAGTCCGGTGTCGACCACGCCAGCGCGGACCCAGCGCTTGCCATCGACACCGGCAGGATCGACCGCTCGACCGGCGACCACGTTGCCGCAGCTGCCGGGGCGGGAGCGGCCAGCAGCCCCAGGACCGGGAGAAGGGTCGCGAGGCGAGACCGCATGTACGGGAGAACGTCGCGAGGTCGAGGGAGTTGCGGACCGTCTAGCCGACGGCTCGTGGGCGGCGCTCGACGCGGTCGAGGCGCTCGTACAGCCCGAGGACCTCGCCGCGGCGCTCGACGCCGATCCCCGTGCACGCGAGCACTGGGACGCCTTCCCGCCCTCGGTGAAGCGCGGCCACTTGTGGTGGGTCGAGAGCGCGAAGACGCCCGAGACGCGCCGCCGCCGCATCGAGGAGATCGCGTCGAAGGCGGCCGAGAACGTGCGCGCCGACGAGGAGCGACCGCGGAGCTGAGCTGGGCCGGCAGCGGCGAACGGTCGGGCGCTCCACGCCCGTCGATCGTCGAGACGCGCGTCCGCCTTGTCGCGGCAGAGCCCGGGTGAGAGTGTCGGCGGGTAACCGCGACGAAGGGGACGACATGACCGAGCCACGACGAACCCCGTCCGAGTCCGAATGGGCGGACGCCCTCGAACGCGCGTCGGAGCCGAGCGGGCGACGCCCCGCGAGGAGGCTCCGGGGTCGAGGCAGGTACGGCCCCGTGCTCAGCGCGAGTATCGCGATCGCGGTCATCGCGGCGCCGTTCGGGGTCGCGGCGACGGGGGACGTGCTGCGTGAGGGGGTGCGCAACGGCACGACCTCGC
>NZ_JBLKKY010000079.1:0-17728 GCF_059438195.1 Paraconexibacter sp. | reverse complement strand
GGGCGAGGACGGCGGCCGCGGCGGCGGCGGGACCGAACGCGTACGCGATCAGCGAGCGCGCGGGCGGGCGCAGCGGCTCGCCGTCCGGGAACGGCAGCTCGGGGAGGAGCCGGCCGAGGAGATCCTCGACGTCCGCCCGCCGGCAGATCGGCACGAGGGTCTGCGCGACGGCGGGCTCGGCGGCGTAGCCCGCGACGTCGAGGCGGACGCGGCACAGGCCGAGCAGCCGCCGCAGCGGCGAGCGGTCGATGCGGATCGCGTGGACGCGGCCGACCAGGACGCTCTGGCTGCGACGCTCCACGAGTCCGCGCCGGATGCGCAGCCGGTCGGGCTCCCGCGTCACCTCGAAGCCGCCGTAGGCCACGACGGCGCCGGCGAGCGCGAGCACGAGCGCGGCGATGAGCGCGCCGACGATGATCGCGGTCCACACGACGGGGTCGTCCGGGAGCGCGTCGAGCACGTCCTCGGGGTCGGTCTCCTCGGCGAGCTCGCTCGCGATGAGCCCGAGGAAGCCGACGAGCGAGACGACGAGGCCGGTCTGCGGGGTCGTCACGGCCGTGAGGAGGAGGTCGCGCGGCGTCATGCGCCAGTCGGCCTCTCCGGTGCCCTCGGCGCGCGCGACGGGACGCTCGGGGGCGGCGAGGTCGTCCGGTCGGGCGGCGTGACCGAGCGCCCGGCGCAGCGCCTCCGCGTCGTCGCGCGTGAGCGCCTGGATGACGATCTCGCCGCTCGCGCCGCCGCCGGCCGTCTGCACGTCGACGGCGACGACCCCGGCGACGCGCTGCGCGAGCCCCTGGGTCTCGTCGACCGCGGTGATGCGGGCGAGGGGGATCGTCGTCACGTCCGGCGTGAACACGCCGCTGCGCTGATGCAGCGCGTTCTCGACGATCCAGAAGCGACGCGCGTTCCAGCGGGCGTAGCCGGTCGCGACGGAGAAGGCGACCGCGAGGAGGCCGAAGAGCGGAGCGGTCCCGATGTTGCCCGTGATGAGCACGGCGACGAGGACCGGCACGACGATCTCGCGCAGGCCACCGAGGGCTTCGTGGAGGATCGCCGCGGGGTGCTCACGGCGCTCAGAGCTCATCGGGGACGTGCGCGCGCGTCGCGATCTCGCTGCGCAGCCGGTCGGCGTCGGCGCGCTCGAGGCACGGGATCTCGTGCGTTCCCGCCGCCGTGTGGAGACGCAGGGTCGAGAGCCCGAACGCGTCGCTGAGCGGCGTCCGACGCGTGTCGACGTGCTGCACGCGCACCATCGGCACGACGGTCCGCACGACGACGAACGCCCCGTGGCGGATGTCCACCTCGTCCTCGCGGACGGCGTAGCGCCACGTCCGCACGAGGAGACGGGGACGGACGACGACCGCGGCGCCGACGACGAGCGCGAAGAGGACGCCGAGAAGCGGCAGGAGCCAGACGGGCCGGTCGTCGATCGAGAGCAGCCCGGGGAGCACGGACCCGGCGAGGAGCAGGAGAGGCAGGGTGCCGAGCGCGCCGGCCGCCGTCCAGTACGCGTGGGCGGAGGGCGCGAGCGGCCGGTCGGGCTCGGGCGGGGGCGCTCCCGGGTCGGACGTCGCGGTCACGCAGGCCACCTTAGTCCGGGTGGCCTGCGGGCCCGTGCGGCGCGGCGCCGTGGACCCGGCGCCGCGCCGCAGGAGGCGCTACTCGAGCTCGCCCTCGACGACCGCCGTCCCGAGGACGAGACCCTCGGTGAACGCGGTGGTCGAGAATGCCGCGTTGAGCGCAGCGGCTGCCGTGGCCGTGAGGCTGGCCGTGACGCCGGAGACGCGCACGCCGTCGTCGTCGACGGTCACGTCGACGTCGTCGAGCGACAGCGAGAGGATCGCCGCGCGGGATCCGTTCCCGAGGTCGGCCGTCAGCTCGGCGTTGCGCGTGTCGACGGTGAACTTCGAGAGCGAGACGACGGTCGCGCCGCGCGTGAGCGTGATGCCGCCCGAGTGCCGGATCTCACCCGCGAGCGTCCGGGCGTTCACCTTGCCGCCCGTGATCGGGAACTGCAGCGCCCCGCCCTGGCCGGCGGTCGCGGGGGCGATGAGGCCGGGCGTGATGCCGAGCGCCCCGAGCGCGGACGCCGCCGCGGGCGCGAGCGTGAGCGACGTGGCGCCGCCGTTGAACGCGATCTCGCTGAGCGTCGTGCGGACGGTGGCCGTCCCGAGGCGCAGCCCCGAGCGGAAGGCCGTCGTGTGGAACGTCGCGTTGAGCGCGCGGGCGCCGCGCGCCGAGAGCCGGAGCGCGACGTTCGAGGCGGTCACCCGCAGCCCGTCGCGGGTGATCCGGGCCCGGCTCGCGTCGGGGACGAGGACGCCGAGTCGCTTGCCGCCGTTGACGCGCGCGCTCATCGACGACCGCTTGCCGAGGACGACGTTGAAGTCGGAGAGGGTGACGCGGCGCGCGCCCGCGCGCAGCCGGATCCCTCCGGTGTGCCGGACGGTCGCCGCGCCGCTCGAGAGGTCGAGCGTGCCGCGGGTGACGGGGAACCGGAGCCCGGACGAGACGGAGCGGGCGGGTCTCGTCGGCGTGACCGAGACCCCGAGTCCGCCGAGGGTCTTGGCCGTGGTCCGGTCGAGGCGGAGCGTCGTGTCGCCGCCGCGGACGGCGGCGCGCTCGGCCGAGGCGGGCGGGGCGGCGGCAGCGACGAGCGCGAGGGTGCCGGCGACGACGACGGCGCGTCGTGGGGTGGAACGGGGCATGACGGGTCTCCTCCGTGAGATGGGGTGGGTCGGGGTTGCCCCGGTCCGAGCCGGGCGACCTGGCGGGATCACGCTGGTGCGCGAAACTGGCGCGTCCGCATCTCCTACCGAGTCGATCGGAATCTATTAGGCTTACCTAATCATGACGCCCGATCCCCCGCCGAGCACGACGTTCACCCGCCTCGCCTGCGGCGCGTGTCCCGACCTCGACCGCTTCCTCGTCGCGCTCACCGCCGAGTTCCGGCTCGTCGACGTGAGCGGCGTCCTCGCGACGCTCGACGGCCTCGCGCTCGACGTCGGCTACGTCGCGGGTCGTCCGCCCGCCCACCAGGCCGACGCCTTGCGCGAGGCCCTCGGTGACCTGCACGCGATTCCCGCCCACGACCTCGACGCGGTCTCGCTCGACCGGGTCCTCGAGCGTCGTGCGGGGCACGCGATCGCCCTCGCGGCGGTCGCCGTCCTCGTCGGCCGCCGCTCCGGCGTGCCTCTCGGGGTCCTCATGTCCTCCGGCCGCCCGCTCGTCGTCCACCGGCGCGCGGCGGAGCCGCACGTCCTCGACCCGGCCGCGGGCCTCGCGAGCGTCGATCCGGACGAGCTCGGCGACGCCCGCTGGCGCTGTCCCCACCAGGTCGCCTACCACCTCCTCACGGCGCTCTGCGCGGGCGCGATGGAGCGCGGGAACATCGGCCTCGCGATCCGCGCGGCCGAGCTGCGCCTCGCGCTTCCCTGCGACGCCGAGTCGCGAACCGTCCTCGAGCTCGAGCTGGGCCGCCTGCGGGCGAACCTCAACTGACGTCCGGACCCGCCTCTGCTGACGAAGCTCACGCTGGGCGTGGGTTTCGTCAGCAGAGGCGGGTGCAGCGCGCTCGGTAGCGTCCACGGCATGACGATCCCGCCCGTCCTCCGCCGACTCCTCACCGCCGCCGGGCCCTCCGGCTACGAGACCGCGCCCGCCGCCGTCTTCCGCGACGCCGCCGCCGAGTTCGCCGAGGTGACGACGGACGTCATGGGCTCGACGTGGGCGCGGGTCGCCGGCACGGGTGACGGGCCGCGACTCGCGATCGTCGGCCACATCGACGAGATCGGCCTCATCGTCACGCACATCGACGACGAGGGCTTCCTCTACTTCGTCGGCGTCGGCGGGTGGGACCCCCCGAACCTCGTCGGCCAGCGCGTCGAGGTGACGACGAAGGACGGCGTCGTCCCGGGCGTCATCGGCAAGAAGCCGATCCACCTCCTCAAGGGCGACGCGCGCGACAAGCCGACGAAGCTCGAGGACCTCCACGTCGACATCGGCGCGAAGGACGGCGACGAGGCGCGCGGCCGCGTCCGCATCGGCGACGTCGCGGTCATCGCCGGCGAGCCCGTCGAGATGCCGAACGGGCGCGCCGTCTCGCGCTCGATGGACAATCGCCTCGGCTGCTTCGTCGCCTACGAGGCGGCGCGGCTCGTCGCCGAGGCCGGCGGCGCACCCGGGGACGTCGTCGCCGTCGCCGCGGTGCAGGAGGAGATCACGATGGCCGGCTCGCGGGCGGCCGCCTGGTCGCTCGAGCCCGACGTCGCGATCGTCGTCGACGTGACCTTCGCGACCGACCAGCCGGGCGTCGAGGTGAAGGAGCTCGGCAAGCACCCGCTCGGCTCCGGCCCCGTGCTCGAGCGCGGCTCGATCCTCAACCCCGTCGTCTTCGAGCTCCTCAATGACGCCGCCGAGGCCGAGGGCATCGAGGTGACGCTCAGCTCGTCGGCCGGGCGCACCGGCACCGACGCCGACGCGGTCCACCTCTCGCGGGCGGGCATCCCGTGCGGGCTCATCGGCCTGCCGCTGCGCTACATGCACTCGCCGGTCGAGATGGTCCAGGTCTCCGACGTCGAGAACGCGGCGAAGCTCATCGCGGCGTTCGCCCAGCGCCTCACGGCGCAGACGTCGTTCGCGCGCTGAGTCAGCGCCGCGGTCGGCGCACGACGATCCGCAGGGGCTGCGCGCCGGCGGCGGGCCGGGTGGCGCGCCCGGCGAGGAGGAGGCCGAGCGCCACGAGCGTCGACAGCGCGCCGATCGCGAGGAACGTGATCCCGATGATGAGGGCGTCGTCGCCCGGTGGCGCTTCGGGGGCGCCGTCCGCGACGATCGAGGCCGCGCCCATCCCGAGCCACAGCAGGCACCACCACGGGACGACGAGCCACCAGGACCGCGCGATGCCGACCCCGACGAGCGGGAGCACGAAGATCGCGGCGACGAGGAGCGCGATGTCCGACCCGGTGCCCTCGGGGCACGGCCGCGCGGCGATGGCGCCCGGAGGCGCGCCGCACGTCCCGACGACGACGAGGTCGTGGATCGTGAAGGACGCGAGCACGATCGCGCCGATGACGATGAGCGTGCCGACGACGCGCCGGTAGAGGGCCACGCCGGCGACGGTACGCTTCCCAGGCGCGGCGTGGAAGGCCGTGCGACCAGATCGAGACCGCACGGTTGCTCCTCCTCTTCGACATCGACGGGACGCTCCTCATCTCGGCGTCCGACGCCCACCGCGACGCGCTCCACGCCGCGGTCGAGGAGGTGCACGGCGCGCGGGCGACGGCGCACGTCGATGCCGCGGGCCGCACGGACACGTGGATCACGCGCCGCCTCGCGCTCGCCGCCGGCGTCCCCGAGCCGGACGTCATCGCGGCGGAGGCCGAGGTCGCCGCGGCGGCGGTGCGCCACTACGAGCGCCTCTGCCCGGACGACCTCTCCGCGCACGTCGCCGCAGGCGTGCCGGAGCTGCTCACCGCGCTCGCGACCGAGGACGACACGCGCATCGCGCTCCTCACCGGGAACTACGTCGAGATCGCGCACCGCAAGCTGGGCGCGGCGGGCCTCGGCGAGTGGTTCTCCCCGCACGAGGGCGCCTACGGCGACGACCACCACGACCGCGAGCGGCTCCCGGCGGTCGCGCGGCGCCGCGCCGCCGGCACCGACGGCGACCACTGGCCGCGCGAGCGGACGGTCGTCATCGGCGACACGCCGCGCGACATCGCCTGCGCTCGCGCCGACGGCGTCCACGCCGTCGCGGTGACGACCGGCCCGTTCGGCCGCGACGAGCTCGCGGCTGCCGACGCCGTCGTCGACTCGGCCGCCGAGATCCCCGCGGCGCTGGGCGCGCTCCTCACGCTGCGAGATGCAGCTTCGTGACCCAGGCGGTCACGAAGCTGCATCTCGCGGGGTGCGCGGCGACTCAGCGCTCGAGCGACCAGAAGCCGTCGCGGCCGACGTCGCGGCGCCGCGCGACGCGCGCGAGCTCGTCGCGCGCCTCGTCGGGCGCGATGTCCCGGACGGCGGCGACCTCCACCGTCGCGAGGGGGACGCCCGCCCAGCGGAGGAGCTCCTCCGCGCTCGCCGGCGGCTCCCGACGCGGGACGCCGGGGAGGAGGTTCGCGAGGAGGACGTCGTGGACCGCGCCCGGCAGGAACCCCGGGGCCGACATCCGCAGGCCGTCCGAGGACCGGACGAGCTCGAGGCTCGGGCACGCGTACCGGCACGCGCCCTCGTGGCAGGTGAGCCGCTCCTCGAGCACGGAGGCGGCCGGGGACGGCGTGCGCGCCGCGCGCCGGTCGGCGTCGACCGCCGCGACGACGCCCTCGTCGCGCATCCACGCGAGGACCTGCGGCGCATCGAGCCCGGCGTCGCCGGCGGCGGCGGCGATCGTGTCCTCCTCGTCGAGCAGCTCGCCCGAGAAGCTGCGGACGCGGAGAGCGCGCAGGAGCGCGTGCGCCTGCGGCCGGCCGACGTGCTCGCGGACGGCGACGACGGCCGTGCACGCCGGGCGCGTCGCGGGAGGACGGATCTTCGGCCGCGAGTCCGTCGGCA
This sequence comes from Paraconexibacter sp., assembly GCF_059438195.1. Classification (NCBI taxonomy): domain Bacteria; kingdom Bacillati; phylum Actinomycetota; class Thermoleophilia; order Solirubrobacterales; family Paraconexibacteraceae; genus Paraconexibacter; species Paraconexibacter sp. Next base: position 11,176 of record NZ_JBLKKY010000079.1, on the reverse strand, counting down.
TGCCGTGCTCGTCGGCGAGCGCCGCCGCGCTCTGGGCGAGCAGCTGCGCGGTGAGTCCCCGGGCCGTGTAGTCCTCGGACCGGTCGCTGAGCACGACCATCCGCGACGTCCAGTCGAGATGCCCCTCGTAGCGCCAGAGCAGCCGCCAGCGCAGCGGCTCCGCGTTGTACGAGAACGGGCAGGCGGGGTCGGTGAACTCCGTGATCTCGACGACGCCGCTCATCCCGCGCTCAGCCGCGCGTCAGCCGCTTGTAGCTGATGCGGTGCGGCCTGTCGGCCTCCGCGCCGAGGCGCTCGTGGCGGTTCTCCTCGTAGGCCTCGAAGTTGCCCTCGAACCAGACGACCTGCGAGTCGCCCTCGAAGGCGAGGACGTGCGTCGCGATGCGGTCGAGGAAGAAGCGGTCGTGGGAGATGATGACCGCGCAGCCCGGGAACGTGAGGAGCGCCTGCTCGAGCGCGCGCAGCGTCTCGACGTCGAGGTCGTTCGTCGGCTCGTCGAGCAGGAGGAGGTTGCCGCCGGAGCGCAGCAGCTTCGCGAGGTGGACGCGGTTGCGCTGACCGCCGGAGAGCGTCCCGACCTTCTGCTGCTGGTCGCCCTTCTTGAAGTTGAACCCCGCGACGTACTGCCGCGAGTTCATCTCCCGGCCGCCGACGTCGATGTGGTCGTAGCCGCCCGAGATCTCCTCCCACACCGTCTTGTCGGGATCGAGCGCGTCGCGCGACTGGTCGACGTAGGCGAGCTGCACCGTGTCGCCGAGCGTGATCGTCCCGACGTCGGGCTGCTCCTGCCCGGTGATCATCTTGAAGAGCGTCGTCTTGCCCGCCCCGTTGGGGCCGATGACGCCGACGATGCCGGCGGGCGGCAGCGAGAACGAGAGGTCCTCCATGAGGAGCTTGTCGCCGAACGCCTTGCGCACCCCGTCGGCCTCGATGACCGTGCCGCCGAGACGCGGCCCCGGCGGGATGTGGATCTGCACCTCGTCGAGGCGGACCTGCTTCTCCTCCTCCACGAGCTCCTGGTAGCGGGCGAGGCGCGCCTTCGACTTCGTCCGCCGGCCCTTCGGGTTCGTCCGCACCCACTCGAGCTCGGCGGCGATGACCCGCTCGCGCGCCTTGTCCTGGCGCTCGGCCTGCGCGAGGCGCTTCGCCTTGTTCTCGAGCCAGGCGGTGTAGTTGCCCTCGAAGGGGAAGCCCTTGCCGCGGTCGAGCTCGAGGATCCACTGGGCGACGTTGTCGAGGAAGTAGCGATCGTGGGTGACCGCGACGACCGCGCCCTCGTACTCGGCGAGATGGCGCTCGAGCCAGGCGACCGACTCCGCGTCGAGGTGGTTCGTGGGCTCGTCGAGGAGGAGGAGGTCGGGCTGGCTGAGGAGGAGCCGGCAGAGCGCGACGCGGCGGCGCTCACCGCCGGAGAGGCTGTCGACGACCGCGTCGGACGGCGGGCAGCGCAGGGCGTCCATCGCGTACTCGAGCTGGGTGTCGAGGTTCCACGCGTCGGCGGCGTCGATCTTCTCCTGGAGCTTCGCGAACTCGTCCGCCGTCTCCTCGGAGTAGTTCGCGGCGAGCTCGTTGAAGCGGTCGAGCAGCGCCTTCGTCTCTGCGACGCCCTCCTCGACGCATTCCTTCACGGTCGCGCCGTCGCGGAGGTCGGGCTCCTGCTCGAGGATGCCCACCGTGCGGTTGATCCCGAGGATCGCCTCGCCGCGGTAGTCGTCGTCCTTGCCGGCCATGATCCGCAGGAGCGAGGACTTGCCCGCGCCGTTGTAGCCGAGGACGCCAATCTTCGCCCCCGGGTAGAAGGCGAGGCTGACGTCGTCGAAGACCACCTTGTCCGGCGGGTACCGCTTCGAGACGCGGTTCATCTGGAAGACGTACTGGGAGCTCATCGCCCGTCCCAGGATAGGGACCGACGCCCCGCGGGCAGCCCACCGGGTCGCGGTACCCTGGAATGTCCATGCCGCAGGTCCTCGACATCGAGCAGTCGCTGCTTCTCCTCGAGCTCGAGCCTCCGTTCGCGAAGCGCGACGTCCAGCTCGCGCGGCGCAAGCTCGCCAAGGTCTGGCACCCGGACCTCGCCCCTCCCGGCCGGCAGCTCGAGCACGAGCGGCATCTCAAGGCGATCAACGAGGCCGCCGATCAGCTCGAGCGGCTCGCCGAGGAGTCCCGTGGCGGCCGCGTCACGCGCAACGCCGTGCGCGCGAGCGCGGCGGCGGCCCGCGAGGCGCGCGCGGAGGAGGGCCGGCGCGCCTACGAGGCCGAGCAGCGGGCGCGCGAGTCCGCGGCCGATCGCGCGAAGAACGACCCGTTCGGATCGCGCGTCCCCGACCACTCGGTCGTCCACCGCTACGCGCGCTGCATCTCGTATCCGGAGTGGGGCGTGGGATCGGTGACCGGCATCTACTTCACGGGCGACGGCGACGACGTCCAGCAGTGGGCGCGCGTCACCTTCCAGGTCGGCATCCGCACCGTGCCCGCGGGCAGCCTCCAGTTCGTCGACTTCTCGAAGCCCGACCCGGGGGCCGACCGCGTCCAGCGCTTCCTCACCGCCGCACAGCACGCGATGGCCGAGAGCGACTACGCGCTCGCGGCGCAGCGGCTCATCTACGCGCGCGACGCGGACCCTCGCAACCCATCGGTCCTGCGTCTCATGACCCTCGCGTTCTGGCAGGCGGGGGACCTGCCGGCGGCCGGTCGCACCGTCCGCGACTGGGCCCGCGTCGAGGGCGAGCGACCGACGCCGCACCGCTTCGCCTCGCGGATCTACGAGGACATGGGCGCGTTCGACCTCGCCGGGGAGGCGGCCCAGCGCGCGGTCGACCGGGCTCCGTCCGACGCCTCGGCGTGGGAGCGGCTCGGGCGCGTGCGCCTGCGGCTCATGGACCGCGAGGGCGCGATCGACGCGCTCGAGACGGCCCGCGGCCTCGGTCCGACGGCCGAGGGCCTGCTCGACCTGGCGACGGCCCTCCACCTCGCGGGTGATCTCGGCGGTGAGGTGACGGCGACCGAGCAGGCGACGTTCCTCTCCCCGGAGTCGTTCGAGGCGTGGGCGCGCTATGCGCACGCGCTCGCCCGGACGGACAGGGTCTCGGATGCGATCGCGGCGTGCGAGCGCGCGCTCGACATCAGTCCCTCGGAGCCCGAGGTGCGGGACCTCGTCGAGCGTCTGCGCGCCATCGAGGCACGGGTTCTGCCCGCCGCCTGACCCCGTCCGTCCAGGGAATTCGCACCACTGGGGGGAGAAGTCCTCCTCCCCGGGTGTGAGTGAATCGGTATGCTGCTCTGCAGGCACCGACCAGACCGGTGGAACGACCTGCACCACGCGTGACGCGAATCGCTGCGTCGCACCTGGGGCTCATGCCGGGACCTTCCGGGTCCATGCAGGTCAGCGCGCCTGAGCGGCGCGTGTTCCAGCGTCCTCCAGGCGCCGAGCCGACGAGGACGTCCGGGGGTGGTCACGTGCCACTGAAAATCCGGAGGATTGAAACCCGTGAACGCGGGTAGGTGACATTCGGCTCGAGGCCCCCCGCCGGGCCCGAGCGGAGTCCCCCGAGTGTGGCCCGGGCACGCCCTCGCGTGTGCGCGGCGCCTGCCTGCGCCCAACGAGAGGAGTCGTGCCGATGTCGAGCGAGCCGCATGTCCTAGACGAGAAGGTCCTCGTCCATCTCCCCACGGTCGACAAGGACGTTCCCGATCAGGACGCGGAGTGGTGCGACGTCGAGACGCCGGAGGGGCTCCGCCGGCTGCGCTTCCACGACTACGACGAGCTCTTCAAGGTTCCCGGTCTCTACGAGCTCCTCTTCTACGAGACCCTGCAGTGCAACTCCCCCGAGGTCGTCCGCGGGCTCCTCGAGGACGTCCTCGACGACCGCGGCCGCTCGGCCGACGACCTCGTCCTCCTCGACGTCGGCGCCGGCAACGGGATGGTCGCCGAGGAGATCGCGGAGCTCGGCGCGCAGCGCATCGTCGGCGTCGACATCCTCCCCGAGGCTGCGATGGCCGCCGAGCGCGACCGCCCGGACCTCTACGACGACTACCACGTCATCGACCTCACGGACGTCCCGGAGCCCGACCACCGGGCGCTGAGCGAGACGCCGTTCAACTGCATGACGACGGTCGCGGCGCTCGGCTTCGGCGACATCCCGCCGGCCGCCTTCGCGCAGGCCTATGACTACGTCGAGGACGGCGGCCTCGTGGCGTTCACGCTGCGCGACCGCTTCTGCAGCGCGCGCGAGGACGAGAGCGGCTTCTCGAAGCTCATGCGCGAGCTGGACGAGGCGGGACGCATCAACGTCCTCGTCGAGCACCGCTACCAGCACCGCCTCTCGGTCGCCGGCGACCCGCTCTACTACAACTGCTACGTCGCCGAGAAGAGCGGCGGGGCGACGATCGCCGACAAGATCTAGCGTCAGCCGACGCACGTCACGGCCAAGGGGCGCGGCCCGGGGACTCCGGCCGCGCCCCTTTGTCGTGGGGCTCGCGGCACGGCGTCCGCCTGGCGTCGTACGGTGCCGAACCATGCGCGTCATCGTCGCCCGCTGCGAGGTCGTCTACACCGGCCGGCTCACCGCGCTCCTCCCCGAGGCGCTGCGGCTGCTCATGATCAAGAGCGACGGCTCGGTCATGGTCCACGCCGACACCGGCGGGTACAAGCCGCAGAATTGGATGACGCCGCCGACCGTCATCGAGGAGGACGGGGAGCCGCTCGAGCGCCTCGTCGTCCGCAAGTTCGCGGGCAAGACGGAGGACCGGCTCGAGATCCGGGTCTGCGAGGTCGTCTCCGACGTCACGCACGACATGGGAGAGGCCGCCGAGCTCGAGAAGGACGGCGTGGAGAAGCACCTCCAGGAGGAGCTCGCCGCGGCGCCCCACTGGTGCGGCGAGGGCTTCCGGCTCGTGAAGCGCGAGTGGGCGACCGACATCGGGCCCGTCGACCTCATGTGCCGGGACGCGGACGACGGCTGGGTCGCGGTCGAGATCAAGCGGGTCGCGACGATCGAGGCGGTCGAGCAGCTCACCCGCTACCTCGACTTCATCCGCCAGGACCCGGCGATGGGCGAGTGCCAGGGGGTCCTGGCCGCCCAGCAGATCAAGCCGCAGGCGCGGACGCTCGCCGAGTCGCGCGGGCTGCGCTGCGTCGAGGTCGACCTCGCCGTGCTGCGCGGCGAGCGCGAGCCCGACCTCACCCTCTTCGCCTGACCCGCCTTCGCGCCGAACCGGAGTCCTGGGGCGCCATGGCACCCCAGGACTCCGGTTCGGCCGGCGAGGCCGGGGCCGTCCCGGAACGGGCCGTCGGTCAGAGGGCCGCGGCGAAGGCGCGCAGGCGGTCCGCCGCGTCGGTGAGGACCGGGCCGTGGCCCGGGCAGAGGACGCGCGGGCCGAGCTCGGCGATCCGCCGGATCGACTCGCGGTTGCGTGCGGGGTCCGGGGTGAAGGCCCGCGGCGGCTCGTGGAGGCCCGGCCGCGTCGTCGCCAGGTTCATGTTCGTCACGACGTCCCCGCACACGAGCACGCCGTCGGACTCGCGCCAGAGGACGATGTGGCCCGCCGAGTGGCCCGGCGTGTCGAGGATGACGAAGCCCTCGCCGACCTCGTCGCCCTCGCTCAGCGTCGCGTCGACGCTCACCCCGTCGAAGCTGCCGAACATGCGGGCGACGCTGCGGACGCCGGGCCGGTCGACCGTCGGCGAGAGCGGAGGCTCGCCGCTCTCGGCTGTCTGACGGTCCGCCGCGCCGACGTGCACGGGGATCCCGAGCTTCTCGGCGATGTCGGCGCTGCCGCCGGCGTGGTCGCCGTGGGCGTGCGTGATGACGTGGCGGGTGACGACCGCGCTGGCCGCATCGAGGTCGCGCAGGATCCTCGGCACGCTTCCCTTGAGCCCGGAGTCGACGAGGGTCTCGCCGACGAGATAGGCGTTCACCGCGCAGCGGGGGAAGAGGGGGATCTGGTGGACGCCGTCGGCGATCTCGCGCATCGGGCGATCCTATGGACGCGCGCCCCTGCACGGGCCATAGGCTGCACCCATGTCCGAGACCGACTCCCAGCAGCCCGCCGTCCTCACCGAGCGGCGCGGCAACGTCCTCCTCATCACCCTCAACCGCCCCGAGGTCCGCAACGCGGTCAACGCCGAGCTCGCGAAGGGCCTCAGCGACGCTCTCGACGCGTTCGACGACGATCCCGAGCTGCAGGTCGGGGTGCTCACCGGCGCCGGCGGCTTCTTCTGCGCGGGGATGGACCTCGGCGCGTTCGTGAAGGGCGAGTCGCCCTGGTACGGCGACCGCGGCTTCGCCGGGATCACGCAGAAGGCCTCGCGCAAGCCGCTCATCGCCGCGGTCGAGGGCTTCGCGGTCGCGGGCGGCATGGAGATCGCGCTGTCGTGCGACCTGATCGTCGCCGCGAAGGGCGCGAAGATGGGCATCCCCGAGTCGAAGCGCTCGCTCGTCGCCGCTGCCGGAGCGCTCCTGCGCCTTCCGCGCCGGATGCCCTACCACGTCGTCATGGAGCTCGCGCTCACCGGCGATCCGATGCCCGCCGAGCGCTTCCACGAGTTCGGCGTCGTCAACCGCGTCGCCGACCCCGGCAGCGCCGTCGACGTGGCGATCGAGCTCGCCGGGCGCATCGCCGAGAACGGCCCGCTCGCGATCATGGCCTCGAAGGAGATCATCGAGAAGCAGCAGGACTGGTCCCTCGACGAGATGTGGGACGAGCAGGGCAAGATCGGCGGTCCCGTCTTCGCGTCGGAGGACGCGAAGGAGGGCGCGACCGCCTTCAAGGAGAAGCGCGCCCCCGTCTGGAAGGGCGCCTGACCCACCCCCGCCTGACGAAACTCACCCTCATCGTGAGTTTCGTCAGGGTGGGCGCCCGTCCAGGCCGTCCAGGGCGTTCGCCCTGGCGCTGAAGTCTCGGACGGCGCGTGGCCGCGCACCTCCCCCGAGGGCACCCGCGCATCGGCCAGGCCGTCACCTCTCGCGTCGACCGGGGCGGTGGAAGCCAAGACGCACGTCGCGGCCGGCCGGCCCCGCGCTCGACCAGGGGCCGGGGCCGCGTGGTCTCCGGCGCGTCGACAGAGGTGGTCCGACCGTGGAGGAGCCGCGTCGCCGTGTGCCCCACAGGGGCTCGCGGTCGCCGTCCTTGACCTGGTCGACCGCCGCTGGGAGGGTCGGTCACGTGCCAACGCGGCAGGGCGTCGACCCCAGGAAGAGTGATGTCGAGTGGTGCCCGATGAACGACTTGCTGAGCTGAGCCGTCGCCTCGAGGCGGCCGAAGCAGCCCTGGAGGAGATGCGCAGCCAGGAGCGCGGCCGGCGGGTGCGGGCGCCGAGCGCAAGGGGAGTGCTGATCGGTGTCGCGCTCGCCGTGCTGTTGGCGCCGTTGGGCGTGGCAGCGACCGGCGATGCGCTGCGTGAGGGCGTCCGCAACGGCACGACTCGGGGCGAGACGGAGATCATCGGCAAGTTCGACGCCACGGCCGGCGGCAAGGGGGGCTACGTCACCCGCCAATCGAACACGCAGACCGGTGCGAAGGCCGGTGGCGCCGCGGTGTACGGCTGCCGGGGCGCGGCTGGCGGCACGTCCGCCGGGTCTGCTCCGTGTCTACGCGCCTCGAACTTGGCCAACGGCTTCGCCTTCGAGCTCGCGTCGAAGGCCGGCCCGGCCGGCCTGTTCGAGGTGGGCGCTGCGACCGACGCCCCGTTCGTCACCAACGGCACCGGGCTGGTGTCCAACCTCAACGCCGACAAGGTCGACGGGCTCGACGCCAGCCAGCTGAAGGGGCCGCCGGGACCCCCCGGCCCACAGGGCCCCACGGGCCCCACCGGCGACAGGGGCCCCACCGGCGAGACCGGGCCTGCGGGGCCGCAAGGGCCGGCGGGAGCGATCGACCTCGCACGCATCAGCACCGTGACCGCCGAGAACACCGTCGCGGGAAACCTCATCGGAAGCTCGGCCATGGGCGCGGACTGCCCATTCGGGCACAAAGCGGTGGGCGGCGGCGTCACGCCGTCGGGTCTCACGCCAGCGAGCACGCGCGACTCGATCGTCTATCTGACGGACCGCCCGGCACCCAACAACGAGCGCAGGTGGGAAGCGCAGGTCCGCTACTCGGCGCCGACGGGCACGGATACGGTCTTCTTCGTCTACGTCAAGTGCGTATCGCCGTGACCCCCACCTCGTCGCGCCTGCATCGCGCAGGCTGCGGTTCCGGTATCGCCTGAGAGCAGCACGCCCGAGGCTCTGCCGCGGCAACGCCGCCCCGTGGGAGCCGCCGGACCGCGAGCGTCACCACCGCCGCACACGCGCCGTGGCCAGCTGAGCGCCCGAGAGACGCGCGCCGCCCGGCCACGTCGTCCGAAGCGCCCCTACTCCCCGTGCAGCGTGAGCGTGAGCGTCCTCGGACCGCCCCGGTCCCGGTGCTCGCAGAGGTAGATCCCCTGCCACGTCCCGAGCGCGAGGTCGCCGTCGCGGACGGGAAGCGTCAGGGATGGGCCCATGAGCGAGGCCTTCACGTGCGCCGGCATGTCGTCGGAACCCTCGAGCGTGTGCGTCCACGCGAAGTCCTCGGGGACGGCGGCGTTCACCCAGGCCTCGAAGTCGCGGCGCACGTCGGGCGAGGCGTTCTCGTTGAGGGTGAGCGACGCCGAGGTGTGCTGGATGTGGACGTGGAGGAGCCCCGCCTCGAGGTCCTGGAGCTCGGGCACCGCGGAGAGGACGTCCCGGGTGACGAGGTGGAAGCCGCGCGGGCGGGCGTCGAGCGTGACGTCGCGGGAGAGCCACATGCGCGAAGTCCTACCCGATCGCCTCCGGCGGGATCCGCGCCGCCCTGAGGTCGACGCGGTCGGCGCCGGGGACGAACGGGACGTCCTCGGCCGCGAGGAGCGCCCGCTGCCGCGCGCCCTTCGCGAGCGAGCCGTCGGCGCGGACCACCCGCCACCAGGGGAGGTCGCCGTCCCCGCCGGCCGCACGCAGGACGTGCCCCGTCAGCCGCGGCGCGCCCGGCGAGACGTCGCCGTAGGTGGTGACGAAGCCGGGCGGCACGCGGCGGACGCGCGCGAGGATGCGCTCGTGCCGCTCTACCGCTCGCCCGGCGTCTTCTTGGGGTACAGCGACACCGGGATCGAGAGATCGAGCGCCGTGCGGAGGATCCGCGCCTGCTCGGTGTTGTGCGCCGCCGGGTAACCCTCGCCCGGGCTCGCGCGCTCCGGCCGGCCGATGTACCCGAGCTTGAGGTGGTCGGGGAGGATCTGCATGAGGCGCGGGAACATGTGCGCGCGGGCGCCCATGTTGCGCGGCTCCTCCTGCACCCACACGACCTCCTCGAGGTTCGGGTAGGTGTCCGCGAGCTCGCGCAGCTGCGACTCGGGGAACGGGTAGAGCAGCTCGACCCGGCCCACCGCGACCGCCTCGTTGTCCTCGCGCGACGGATGGCCGACGAGGTCGTAGTAGATCTTGCCGGTGCAGAGGATGAGGCGCTTCACCTTGTCGACCGGGACGCGCGGCTCCCCGAGGACCGGGAAGAACTGCGTCTCCGCGAGGTGCTGGATGCGGTTCGTCGCCTGCGGCAGCCGCAGGAGCGACTTCGGGGTCATGATGATGAGCGGCCGCTGCTTCGCGATCCGCGCCTGACGACGCAGCAGATGGAAGTACTGCGCCGGCGTCGTGAGGTTCGCGACCCGGATGTTCCCCTCCGCCGCGAGCTGGAGGAACCGCTCGAGACGGGCCGAGGAGTGCTCGGGGCCCGAGCCCTCGTAGCCGTGCGGGAGCAGCAGCGTGAGCCGCGAGCTCTGGCCCCACTTCGCGAGGCCGGACACGATGAACTGGTCGATGATGACCTGCGCGCCGTTCGCGAAGTCGCCGAACTGCGCCTCCCAGAGCACGAGCGTCTCGGGCGCCTCCTGCGAGTACCCGTACTCGAAGCCGAGGCAGGCGATCTCGCTGAGCGGCGAGTTGTGCAGCTCGAACGGCGCGAGCGCGCCCGGCAGCGACTGGATCGGCGAGGTCGTCTGACCCGTCTTGTGGTCGTGGAGGACGAGGTGGCGCTGGCTGAACGTGCCGCGCTCGGAGTCCTGACCGGTGAGCCGGATCGGGATGCCCTCGGTGAGGAGCGACGCGAACGCGAGCGACTCGGCGTGCGACCAGTCGATGCCGCCCTCGTCGCCGAGCGCGCCGCGACGGCGCTCGAGCTGCTTGCCGAGCTTCGGGTGGATGCTGAACCCGTCCGGCACCCGCAGGAGCTCCTCGTTGAGGACGCGCAGGCGCTCGGAGCTCACCGCGGTCTTCACCTCGGGGGACGGCGAGCGGTCGAGCTGGTACTCGCCGGTCGGCTGCTCGACGGTGCCCGCCTCCTCGGCCGCCTTGATCTGCGCCTTGAGCTCCTGGTGCAGCTTCGTGAGCTCGTCCCAGATCGCCTGGCTCATCGCGTCGACCTCGTCCTGGGCCAGGACGCCGTCCTTGACGAGGTGCTCGCCGAAGACCTGCGACACGCGCGGGTGCTTCTTGATCGTCGCGACCATCTCCGGCTGCGTGTAGGCGGGCTCGTCGGCCTCGTTGTGGCCGAACCGGCGGTAGCCGATGAGGTCGATGAGGACGTCGTGCCCGAACTCCTGGCGGAACGCGCAGGCGAGCCGCACCGCGGCGATGCACGCCTCGACGTCGTCGGCGTTGACGTGGATGATCGGGCAGTCGTAGCCCTTCGCGATGTCGGACGCCCAGCGGGTCGACCGCGAGTCCTCCGGGTCGGTGGTGAAGCCGACCTGGTTGTTCTGCACGATGTGGATCGTGCCGCCGACCTGGTAGCCGTCGAGGGCCTGGAGGTTGAGCGACTCCGCGACGACCCCCTGGCCGGGGAACGCCGCGTCGCCGTGGAGGACGATCGGGACGGCGGAGGCCGGGTCGCGGTGCGCGTGCGGGCCCTGGCGCGTCGTCTGCGCCGCGCGGGTCGCGCCGAGGACGACCGGATGGACGAACTCGAGGTGCGACGGGTTGCTCTCGAGGTTGACGAGGATCGTCTCGCCGTCCCCGAGCTGGTAGCTGCCCTGGGCGCCGTGGTGGTACTTCACGTCGCCGGTGCCGCCCTGCGGGATCGTCGTGATCGCCTCGAGCGAGGAGGCGCCCTCGAACTCGGCGAAGATCGTCTCGTAGGGCCGCCCGAGGTTGTGGGCGAGCACGTTGAGCCGGCCGCGGTG
>NZ_JBLKKY010000078.1:0-17816 GCF_059438195.1 Paraconexibacter sp. | reverse complement strand
TCTCGACCGCGTACTCCATCGGCAGCTCCTTGACGATCGGCTCGATGAAGCCGTTGACGATGAGCTTCGCGGCCTCCTCCTCGTCGAGCCCGTGGGCCATGAGGTAGAAGAGCTGCTCCTCGCCGACCTTCGTCACCGAGGCCTCGTGCCCGATGTCGACGTCGTCCTCGCCGATGCGGATCGTCGGGTAGGTGTCCGTCCGCGACTGCGGGTCGAGGAGGAGCGCGTCGCAGACCACCTGCGAGCGCGCGCCGGTCGCGCCCTTCGCCACCTCGAGGAGGCCGCGGTACGAGCTGCGGCCGCCGTCCTTCGAGATCGACTTCGCGAAGATGTTCGACGTCGTGTGCGGAGCGGCGTGGACGATCTTGCCGCCGGCGTCCTGGTGCTGGCCCTCGCCGGCGAACGCGATCGAGAGGATCTCGCCGTGGGCGCGCTCGCCCGTGAGGTAGACGGACGGGTACTTCATGGTGAGCTTCGAGCCGAGGTTGCAGTCGACCCACTCGACCGTCGCGTCACGCTCGGCCACAGCGCGCTTCGTCACGAGGTTGAAGACGTTCTGCGACCAGTTCTGCACGGTCGTGTAGCGGATGCGGGCACCCGGCTTCGCGATGAGCTCGACGACCGCCGAGTGCAGCGAGTTGCTCGAGTACGTCGGGGCGGTGCAGCCCTCGACGTAGTGCACGTAGCTGCCCTCGTCGGCGATGATGAGCGTCCGCTCGAACTGGCCCATCGACTCCGTGTTGATGCGGAAGTACGCCTGGAGCGGCATCTCGACCTCGACGCCCGGCGGGACGTAGACGAACGACCCGCCCGACCACACGGCGCTGTTGAGCGCGGCGAGCTTGTTGTCGTTCGGCGGGATGATCGAGGCGAAGTGCTCGCGGACGAGGTCCTCGTGCTCGCGCAGGCCGCTGTCCATGTCCATGAACACGACGCCCTGCTTCTCGAGCGCCTCGTTGACCTGGTGGTAGACGACCTCGGACTCGTACTGCGCGCCGACGCCGGAGAGGAACTTCCGCTCCGCCTCGGGGATGCCGAGCCGGTCGAAGGTCTTCTTCACGTCTTCGGGGACGTCGTCCCACGAGCGCTCGGCGCGCTCGGAGGCGCGGACGAAGTAGTGGATGTCGTCGTAGTCGACCTCGGCGAGCATCGGCGAGCCCCACGTCGGCTGCGGCCGCGACTCGAAGTGCTCGAGCGCCTTGAGCCGGAAGTCGAGCATCCACTGCGGCTCGCTCTTGAACTCGGAGATCTTCTCGACGATCTCGCGGTTGATGCCCTTCGGCGCCTTGTAGAGGTAGTTCTCCGCGTCGTGGAAGCCGTAGCGCTCGGTGTAGTCCGAGCCGAAGGCGCGCAGCGCCTTCTCGTCGTCGGTGAGCTGCTTCGTCGAAGCGGTCTGGGTCTCGGGCGGTTGCATTGGGTCAGTCGACCTCCAGCTTGATCACGTCGTCCTCGACGAGGACGGGGAACGTCTCGACCGGCTCGTAGGCCGGCAGGGTCTTGGGCGAGCCGCTGCGCAGGTCGAAGAGCGCGCCGTGGCGCGGACACTCGACCGTGCAGGCCGCCTCGTCGAGCAGCCCCTCGGCGAGGGGCCCGTCGTCGTGCGAGCAGCGGTCCTCGATCGCGTAGAGCGTCCCGGCGCAGTTGAACACGCCGATCTCCAGGTCCTCCCAGGTGACGACCTTCCGCGATCCCGGCGGGAGGTCGGCGAGGGGGCAGATGTCGATGATCGGGCTCATGCGTGTCGAGGAGTACGGCCGTCGCTGCAATACCGACCGCACTGGCAGGGATTGTACCGGTCCCACCGGCTCGCACGACGCGAGGGGACGTCTCGCGCCACCCACGCCGCGTGAGTGTGGATCCACCCGGCTCTCAGCCAGGTCGATCCACGGTCACGCCCCGGCGCGGCGGGACGTCACACCGCGTCGCGCGAGCCGGGCGGCGCGGCGGCGTCGGGCGTCTCCGGCTCCCAGTCGACCGACGAGCCGAGCGCGGCCGACTTGAGCACCTTCAGCGAGAGCATCGCGCACTTCATGCGCGTCGCGGAGATGTCGATCCCGAGCAGCTCGAGGATGAAGTCGCGGTCGAGGCGGATGACGTCGTCGACGGACTTGCCGACGATCTCCTCGGAGGCCATCGACGCGCTCGCCTGGCTGATCGCGCAGCCGTGGCCGTCGAAGCGGATGTCCGTCACCTTGCCCTCGTCGTCGACCTTGAGCATGACCTTCAGCTCGTCGCCGCAGAGCGGGTTGACGTCCTCGGCTTCGAGGTCGGGAGACTCCATCGGGCCCCAGTTCCGGGGCCGCTTGTAGTGCTCGAGGATGTACTCGCGATACAGGTCGTCCATGCGGTGATCAGTCCCCGAAGAGATCGATGACGGAGTGCAGCCCCTCGATCATGCGGTCGACGTCCTCGTGGGTCGAGTGGACGGCGAACGAGGCGCGCGTCGTCGCGCCGACGCCGAGCCGGCGCATCAGCGGCTGGGCGCAGTGGTGCCCGGCGCGGACGCACACGCCGGACCGGGCGAGGATCTCGGCGACGTCGTGCGGGTGGGCGCAGTCGAGGGAGAAGGAGACGAGGGCGGCGCGGTCGTCCGCCGAGGAGGGCCCGTGCACCATGAGCCCGGGCACCTCGGCGAGCCGCGAGAGCGCGTAGGCGGTGACGTCCCGCTCGTGGGCGCGGACGGCGTCCATGCCCTTGCCGCGAAGGAACTCCACCGCCGCGCCGAGACCGGCCGCCTCGGCGATCGGCGAGGTCCCCGCCTCGAAGCGCGCGGGCGGCTCGGCCCACGTCGAGGACTCGAGCGAGACGCTCGCGATCATGTGCCCGCCGCCGATGAACGGCGGCATCGCCGCGAGGATCTCGTAGCGGCCGTGGAGGATGCCGATGCCCGTCGGCCCGTAGGCCTTGTGGGCCGTCCACGCGTAGAAGTCGGCGTCGAGCTCGGCGACGTCGACGGGGAGCTGCGGAACCGCCTGGGTGCCGTCGACGACGCTCACGGCGCCGGCGGCGCGCACCCGCGCGACGATGTCGGCGACCGGCGTGATCGTCCCGAGGACGTTGCTCGCGTGCGTGAACGCGACGACCTTGACGTCGCCCGAGGCGAGCAGCTCGTCGAGGACGTCGAGGACGAGATGGCCCTCGTCGTCGACCGGGACGTACTCGAGCCGCGCGCCCGTGCGCTCGCAGAGGAGCTGCCAGGGGACGATGTTCGAGTGGTGCTCCATCTCGGTGAGCACGACGACGTCCCCGCGGCCGACGTTCGCCCCGCCCCACGCGTACGCGACGAGGTTGAGCGCCTCCGTCGCGTTCTTCGTGAAGACGGTCGCGCGGGGGTCGGCGCCGAGCCAGTGCGCGGCCGCGGTGCGCGCGCCCTCGTACAGCTCGGTCGCCTCGACGGCGATCGGGTAGACGCCGCGGTGCACGCTCGCCCGGTGCCGGGCGTAGTAGTCCTCCATCGCCGCGAGGACGCAGCGCGGCGTCTGCGACGTCGCCGCGCTGTCGAGGTACACGACGCCCTCCCGCTCGAGGGTCGGGAAGTCCCCGGTGCCGTCCTGCGCGGTGTGGGCGAGCGTGCTCATCGTCGGGTGCTCAGGCGGTCGCCTGGGCCTCCGCCTCCGCGGCGTCCTTGTCGCCGATGAGCCAGCCGTACCCCTCGGCCTCGATCCGCTCGGCGAGCTCAGGGCCGCCGTCGTGGATGATGCGGCCGCGGTGCAGCACGGAGACGCGGTCCGGCTTCACGTGGTGGAGGATCCGCTGGTAGTGGGTGATGATGAGGACGCCGGTCCCGTTCTCGTCCTTCACGGTGTTGACGCCCTTCGCGACGACGTTGAGCGCGTCGACGTCGAGACCCGAGTCGGTCTCGTCGAGGATCGCGAGCTCCGGCCGCTGGAGCGCGAGCTGCAGCGTCTCGAGGCGCTTCTTCTCGCCGCCGGAGAACCCGTCGTTGAGGTAGCGGGAGGAGAACTCCTTGGGGATGTTCGTCAGCGCCATCGCCTCCTGGACGGTCTGGCGGAACTCCTTGAGCGGGATCTCGGGCTCGCCGCGCTCCTCGCGGTGCGCGTTGATGACCATGCGGAGGTACTTCGTGATGGTCACCCCCGGGATCGCGACCGGGTACTGGAAGGCCATGAAGAGGCCGGCGCGAGCGCGCTCGTCGGGCGCGGCCTCGGTGATGTCGTCGCCCTTCCAGATGACCTGGCCCTCGGTCACCTCGAGGTCGGGGTGACCCATGATGGCGTTGGCGAGCGTGCTCTTGCCGGAGCCGTTGGGGCCCATGAGCGCGTGGACCTCACCCTTGTTCACGGTGAGGTCGACGCCGTTGAGGATCTGCTCGTCCTCGGCCTTGACGTGGAGGTTGCGGATCTCGAGGTCGGCCATGTCTGCTTTCGGTGTCGGGTTCGGAGGTGGGGGAAGTCGGTGGTGGACCGCGCCGGTCAGGCGCGGCCGGCGACGGCGGCGTCGTCGTGCGTCGCGGGGCCGCCCTGCCGCTCGCCGAAGTCGACGAGATCGGCGAGGGTCGTCCCCTGCAGCGCCTTCACGACACCGCCCTGGACGCGCATCCAGAGCAGCTTCGTCGCGCACCCGTGGCCCTGGTCGGACTCGTGGTTGCACAGGACGCGGTTCTGGTCGGAGTCGTCGACGAAGCACGTCATCGGGGCGACCGCGCCCTCGAGCGCGAGCACCGCCTCGTCCATCCGGATCTCCTCCGGGGGACGGGCGAGCGTGTAGCCGCCGTGGGCGCCGCGGGTCGACTCGACGAGCCCGGCCTTGCGCAGGAGCGCGACGATGCGCTCCAGGTAGGCGAGCGGGAGCCCTTCGGACTCGGCGATGACCTTCAGCGACACCGGCTGCGGTCGAGCCGTCCGGCTCTGGCGGCCGAGCTCGACGAGCAGCCGCACGCCGTACTCGGCCTTCGTCGTGAAGATCATGGGTCAATCCTACCAACGAGGTCGGAGATGGCCCGCGCGGTCGACGATGTCCCGCGCAGGTGCGTCGGAATGGACCCGGCGTCCGGGCTCATTCCGACACACCCGGGCGCGGGCGGGCGGGCCGCGACCGCCCGTGCCCTACCCTCCCTCGCCGCATGACCGCCAGCGCACCCTCCTTCACCGCCGTCCGCGACGACCTCCGCAACGTCGCGATCGTCGCCCACGTCGACCACGGCAAGACGACCCTCGTCGACGCGATGCTCCACCAGGCCGGCCTCTTCCGCGAGAACGAGGACGTCGCCGAGCGCGTCATGGACTCGATGGACCTCGAGCGCGAGAAGGGCATCACGATCCTCGCGAAGAACACGAGCGTCCGGCACGGCGACGTGAAGCTCAACATCATCGACACGCCCGGCCACGCCGACTTCGGCGGCGAGGTCGAGCGCGGGCTCACGATGGTCGACGGCGTCCTCCTCCTCGTCGACGCGAGCGAGGGACCGCTCCCCCAGACCCGCTTCGTGCTGCGCAAGGCGCTCGCCGGGCGGCTGCCGGTCATCCTCGTCGTCAACAAGGTCGATCGCGAGGACGCGCGGATCGGCGAGGTCGTCGACGAGGTCTACGAGCTCTTCCTCGACCTCGACGCCGACGAGTCCCAGATCGACTTCCCGATCGTCTACACGAACGCGAAGGACGGCTGGGCGAGCCTCGAGCTCGACGGCGACCGCCCCGTCCCCGGCAAGGACCTGCGTCCTCTCATGGACCTCCTCGTCGAGACGATCCCCGCTCCGCGCCACGACCCCGACCACCCGCTCCAGGCGCTCGTCACGAACCTCGACGCCTCGCCGTACGTCGGCCGGCTCGCGATCTGCCGCGTCACCCACGGCACGATCCGCAAGGGCGCGGACATCGCCTGGTGCCGCGCCGACGCGGAGGCCGAGCGCGCGAGGGTCACCGAGCTGTACGTCACCGAGGGCCTCGACCGCGTCGACGCCGCCGAGGCGGGCCCCGGCGAGATCATCGCGGTCGCGGGCCTGCCCGACGTGACGATCGGCGAGACGCTCGCCGATCTCGAGGACGCCCGACCGCTGCCCGTCATCCGCGTCGACGAGCCGTCGCTCAGCGTGACGATCGGGATCAACACCTCGCCGCTCGCCGGGCAGGACGGCGACAAGCTCACCGCCCGCCAGGTGAAGAACCGCCTCGACGCCGAGCTGATCGGCAACGTCTCCCTGCGCGTGAAGGACACGGAGCGACCGGACGCCTGGGAGGTCCAGGGCCGCGGCGAGCTGCAGCTCGCGATCCTCGTCGAGCTCATGCGCCGTGAGGGCTACGAGCTCACCGTCGGCAAGCCGCAGGTCGTCACGCGCGAGATCGACGGGACCCGCCACGAGCCGGTCGAGCGCATGACGATCGACGCGCCCGAGGACTACGTCGGCGTCATCACGCAGCTCCTCGCGCTGCGCAAGGGCCGGCTCGAGCAGATGGTCAACCACGGGACCGGCTGGGTGCGCATGGACTACCTCGTCCCCGCCCGCGGCCTCATCGGCTTCCGCACCGAGTTCCTCACCGAGACGCGGGGCACCGGTCTCATGCACCACGTCTTCGACCGCTACGAGCCGTGGCAGGGCGAGATCCGCACGCGTCCGACGGGCGCCCTCGTCGCCGACCGCCGCGGCGACGTCACGTCCTTCTCCTGCTTCCAGCTCCAGGAGCGCGGGACCCTCTTCGTGAGCCCGGGCGACGAGGTCTACGAGGGGATGATCGTCGGCGAGAACGCACGCGCCGACGACCTCGACGTCAACGCCGTCCGCGAGAAGCACCTCACGAACATCCGCTCCTCGACCGCCGACGAGCTCGTCCGGCTCACCCCGGCGCGCGTCCTCAGCCTCGACCAGGCGATGGAGTTCCTCCGCGAGGACGAGTGCGTCGAGGTGACGCCGCACCACGTCCGCCTGCGGAAGGTCCACCTCTCGCAGACCGACCGCGTGAAGGCCGCGCGGCAGGCCCGCAACGCTTCGAAGAGCTGAGGCCCGCGCCGCGCCCGTCGCGGACGGAGGGTCGCGGTCCCCGCGGGCGGGTGAGCGCGCGAGACGACGGGGGGGCGAATCCAACGCGCGTTCGATCGACCCCCTATATGGGGGCGAACTCAACGCGCGTTGGATTCGACGCCCCCACGGCGCGACGGGACGATCCCGGCTCGCGTTCGATGCGACCCCCGGAGCGTCCGAGCGCGCACCGCGTCGCGGCGCGACCGGAGAGACGATGGAGCCGGACCGAGGCCCGGGCGTGCGGGGCGGCGGGCGGCAGCCCCGCCGCGGCGTCAGCCCTTGTCCTCGGTGAGCTTCGCGGCGTACGCGTCGTTCTCCTGCTTCTCGCCGAGCGCCTGGGCGACGGCGAAGCCGATCAGGCCGTGCGCGAGCGCCGGGAAGACGACGAAGAAGACGATGACGAGGCCGAGCGTGGCGGTGGTGGCGTCCATCGCGAGCGATCGTACTACGCGACCGGGCGTCGGCGCCCTGCCGACGCCCGGGCCGGCGCTCAGGCCGGGTAGCTCTCCGCGCGCAGCGCCGACATCTCCACGGGCTCGCCCGCGGCGATGAGCTCGCGCGCCCTCGTGAGATCGTCGTGGCCGCCCACGCTGAGCGCGCCGCGCACGACCCCGCCGTCGAGGTAGTAGAGGCAGAACGAGCCGTCCTCGATCGACCCGGCGACGGCCTCCTCGTTCCACTGGCGCGCGGGCCCGACGTACTCGAGGGACGCCCAGTCCGCCAGGTCGCTGAAGAAGTACGGGACGGTGTCGTACGGCGCGTCCGCGCCGAGCATGTTCCGCGCGGCCGTCGCGCCCTGCGTCGCGGCGACGTCCTCGTGCTCGATGCGCATGTGGCAGCCGTGGATCGGGCTGTCGTACTCGCACATGTCGCCGGCGGCGTAGACGTGCTCGGCGGAGGTCCGCAGCCGGCTGTCGGTCTTCACGCCGCCGGCCTCGCCGAGCTCGAGGCCGGCCTTGCGGGCGACCATGACGTCGGGCATCGCGCCGACGCCGCACACCACGACGTCGGCGGGGAACTCCTTCCCCGAGGCCGTGCGGACGCCGGTCAGCGTGCCGTCCTGCCCGAGGAAGGCGGTGAGCTCGTGGCCGCCGAAGACCTCGACGCCGTGGCTCTCGAGGACGTTGCGGAAGAACACGCCGGCCCGGAGCCCGAACCCGAGCGAGAGCGGCTCGGCCTCCTGCATGATCACCGCGACGCGCTTGCCCAGCGCGGTGAGCGAGGCGGCGACCTCGCAGCCGAGGTAGCTCCCGCCGATGACGACGACGCGCTCCGCGCCCTCGACGTCCTTGCGGATCGCGTCGGCGTTGCCGAGCGCGCGGATGTAGTGGATGCCCTCGAGGTCGGACCCCTCGACCGCGTTGAGACGGCGCACCATGGCCCCGGTCGCGACGAGCGCCTCGCCGTAGGACACCGTCTCCTTCGTCGAGAGCTTCGCCTCGCGGGCCTCGGTGTCGAGCGACATGACGCTCGTGCGCTGCAGCAGCTCGACGTCGTTCTCGCCCCACCATCCTTCGGGGTGCACGAAGGCGCTCTCCTTCGTCTCCGTCCCCTGGAGGTAGCCCTTCGTCGCCGGCGGGCGGTGATACGGCGGATCGAGCTCCCGCGAGACGACCGTCACGCTCCCCGTCGCCCCTTCGTCGCGGAGCGTCTTCGCGGCGGTCGCGGAGGCGATGCCGCCGCCGATGAGCAGGTAGTCGACGTGCCGGTCAGCCATAGGCGCGCATCCTGACACGGCGTCAGGCTGCACGTCGCGCTCTCCCGGAAAGACGCCCGTCCGACACCCCGGATGAGGGGGTGGCGCGCGCGGGGGCCTCGGAGCCGCATGAAGATTGCCTAAGACTTGGGGGCGGGCCCTTGCGGCGGCGCGCGGCAGAGGACATGCTGCCGCGCTCGATGCTCCTGGACCACGCCACGCCGACGGCGCGGAGTGGGACGCCCGCGGCCGGCCGCCCCGCGCCGTCGCGGTTCGTCGCCCTCGACGCGCTGCGCGGCCTCGCCGCCGTCACGATCCTCGTCTTCCACGTCTGGCTCTACACGACGACGACGAGCGGCGAGCGCGCCGGCCTCGGCGAGGGCGTCCTCCACCAGCTGCGGCTCGCGCTCCCGCTCTTCTTCGTGCTCAGCGGGTTCCTCCTCTACCGCGGCTGGGTCGCCGCGGTGCTCGACGGTCGCGAGCGGCCGGACCTGCGCCGCTACGCCTCCGCGCGCGTGCGCCGACTCGTCCCGGGGGCGTGGCTCTGCCTCGCGGTCTGCGTCCCGCTCCTCGTCGCGCTCGACGACGTCCGCGGCGTCAGCGTGCCCGATGCCGAGCTGCTCGGCCTCTTCGCGCTCTTCGGCCAGGCGCTGCACCCGGAGACCGTCGGCCGCCTCAACCCGCCGATGTGGACGCTCACGGTCGAGGCGATGTTCTACCTCCTCCTCCCGCTCCTCGGAGCGATCGCGCTGCGCGCGGCCGGACGGCTGCGCAGCCGCGCCGCGCTCGTCCTCCCCGCCGCCCTGCTCGCGGCTGCGGGGACGGCGTTCAACGTGTGGCTCACCGGGCGTCCCGGGAGCCTCCTCGCGATGTCGTCGCTCCTCGCCCTCGCCCCCCTCTTCGCCGCCGGCATGACCGCCGCGGTCCTCGTCCACGGGCGCACGCTCGGGCGCCGGGCCGTCGCGGGGCTCATCGGCGCCGGCATCCTGCTCGTCGTCGCCGACGGGTGGTGGCACGAGTCGGGGGCCGCCGGGCTCACCGACGCGGGGCGCGTCGTCCGCGACCTGCCCGCGGGCGTCGGCTTCGCGCTCCTCCTCGCCGCCGTCACGCACGGGCGCCGGCCGCCCCGGCTCCTCTGCGCCCCGCCGCTCGAGTGGCTCGGGGAGCGCAGCTACGGCATCTACCTGTGGCACATGCCCGCCATCTTCGCGCTGCGGGGCGCAGGGCTCTTCCCCGAAGGCCGGACCGCGCCCGCCGTCCTCGCGGTCCTCGCCGTCTGCCTTCCGATCGCCCACCTCTCGTGGACGCGGCTCGAGCGGCCGCTCCTGCGTGCCGGAGGCGGCGCGGATCAGGGCCGGACGCGGGCGCCCGTCCCCGCGCACGGGCCGCCGGGGCGCCCGCAGGAGGCCTACGCGGCGGCGTAGACCTCCCGCCGGCTCCGGGCCTACAGCGTCTCGAGCGCTCCGTTCAGCGTCGTGGACGGGCGCATCGCCGCCCGGACCTTCTCGGGGTCGGGACGGAAGTAGCCGCCGATGTCGACGGGCTCGCCCTGGACGCGGTTCAGCTCGTCGACGATCGCCTCCTCGTCGGCGGCGAGGCGGTCCGCGAGCGGGCGGAACGTCTCGGCGAGCGCGGCGTCCTCGCTCTGACCGCCCAGCTCCTGCGCCCAGTACAGGGCGAGGTAGAAGTGGCTTCCCCGGTTGTCGAGCTCGCCCGCCTTGCGCGACGGCGAGCGCCCCTCCTCGAGGACCTTCCCGGTCGCGCGGTCGAGCGTCTCGCCGAGGATCCGCGCACGCGGGTTGCCGGTCTTCTCGGCGAGCATCTCGAGAGACACGGCGAGGGCGAGGAACTCGCCGAGCGAGTCCCACCGGAGGTGGTTCTCCTTGACGAACTGCTGGACGTGCTTCGGCGCCGAGCCGCCCGCGCCCGTCTCGAAGAGCCCGCCGCCGTTCATGAGCGGGACGATCGAGAGCATCTTCGCGCTCGTGCCCAGCTCGAGGATCGGGAAGAGGTCGGTGAGGTAGTCGCGGAGCACGTTCCCGGTCACGGAGATCGTGTCCTCGCCCGCGCGGGCGCGCTCGAGCGTGAAGCGCGTCGCGGCCGCGACGTCGAGGATCTCGATCTGCACGCCGTCGGTGTCGAGCCCGTCGAGCGCGGGGCGCACCTTCTTCAGCAGCTCGGCGTCGTGCGGCCGGGTCTCGTCGAGCCAGAACACGGCGGGCGCGCCGGTCGCGCGGCCGCGCGCGACGGCGAGACGGACCCAGTCCTGGATCGGAGCGTCCTTCGTCTGGCACATGCGCCAGATGTCGCCCTCCTGCACGTCGTGCTCCATGAGCGTCGCGCCCGAGGCGTCGAGGACCCGCACGGTGCCCGGGGCGTCGATCTCGAAGGTCTTGTCGTGCGAGCCGTACTCCTCCGCCTTCTGCGCCATGAGGCCGACGTTCGGCGTCGTCCCCATCGTCGTCGGGTCGAAGGCCCCGTGCCGCTTGCAGTGCTCGACGGTCTCGTCGTACAGCGCCGCGTAGGAGTGGTCGGGGATGACGAACTTCGCGTCCTGCAGCGCGTCGTCCGCGTTCCACATCTGCCCCGACGAGCGGATCGCCGCGGGCATCGAGGCGTCGATGATGACGTCGCTGGGGACGTGGAGGTTCGTGATGCCGCGCGAGGAGTCGACCATCGCGAGGTCGGGGCCGTCGGAGACCGCCGCGTCGATGCGCTCCTGCGCCTCGGGGTGCGCGCTCACGAGGCTCGCGAGCCCGTCGTTCGGGTTCGCGTCGGCGTACGCGTCGTAGAGGTCCGGGAAGTACGCGCGGACCGCGTGGCCGAAGATGATCGGGTCCGAGACCTTCATCATCGTCGCCTTGAGG
Organism: Paraconexibacter sp.; assembly: GCF_059438195.1. Classification (NCBI taxonomy): domain Bacteria; kingdom Bacillati; phylum Actinomycetota; class Thermoleophilia; order Solirubrobacterales; family Paraconexibacteraceae; genus Paraconexibacter; species Paraconexibacter sp. Next base: position 6,277 of record NZ_JBLKKY010000078.1, on the reverse strand, counting down.
TGGACGGAGAAGAGGACGCCCTTCTCCTTCGCGTCGGCGACCTCGGCCGCGAGGAACTCCTGCAGCGCCGCCCGGCGCATGACCGCGGCGTCGATGACCTCGCCCTCGAGGACGGGCACGGGCTCGCGCAGCTCGCGCTCGGAGCCGTCGGCGCCGACGTGGACGATGCGGACCGACCCCTCCTGCGCGATCGTCGTCGACTGCTCGGTCGCGCGGAAGTCGCCGTCGGTCATCGTCGAGACGTGCGACCGCGAGTCCTTCGACCACTCCCCCATCGAGTGCGGGTACGAGCGCGCGAACGACTTCACCGACGCGGGGGCGCGCCGGTCGGAGTTCCCCTCGCGCAGGACGGGGTTGACGGCGCTGCCCTTCACGCGGTCGTAGCGGGCGCGGACGTCGCGCTCCTCGTCGCTGGACGGCGACTCCGGGTAGTCGGGGATCGCGTAGCCCTGCTCCTGCAGCTCCTTGACCGCCGCCTTGAGCTGCGGGACGGACGCGCTGATGTTCGGGAGCTTGATGATGTTCGCGTCGGGGGTCTTCGCGAGCTCGCCGAGCTCGGCGAGCGCGTCGGGGATGCGCTGCTCGTCGGCGAGCCGCTCGGGGAACTGGGCGAGGATCCGGCCGGAGAGCGAGATGTCGCGCAGCTCGAGCTCGACGCCGGCGGGGCCGGCGAACGCCTCGACGATCGGGAGGAGCGACTTCGTCGCGAGCGCGGGAGCCTCGTCGGTGTGCGTGTAGATGATCTTCATGCGTGTCCGGTGTCGTGAGGGGGATCGGCGGCCGACACGCTATCGCCGTCCCGTCCGGCCCGGGGCGCGGGCGCCTGCGCCCGTCACCCGGTCGGCCGGAGGCACGACCGGGCGGGCGGGTCCCTGAACGACGAAGGGCCCGGACCTCTCGGTCCGAGCCCCTCGCACGAAGCGTGGCTGCGCTCAGATGTTGCGGACGTTGACCGCCTTCGGGCCCTTCTCGCCGGGCTCGGCGTCGAACTCGACCTTCGCGCCCTCAGCGAGGGTGCGGAAGCCGTCCGCCTGGATCGCCGTGTGGTGGACGAACAGGTCCTTGCCCGGGTCGTCGGGCGTGATGAACCCGAAGCCCTTGTCGTCGCTGAACCACTTGACGGTTCCGGTGGCCATTGTGGGATACCTCCACGGGTGGTGCGTGCTGCGCGCGAAGGTGCTGATGATGCAACGACGGCCCGGCACTGCATGGTGAAACCCGGTCGCAACCGGGCGGATTGACGCCTCAAAAGCTACCAGCACCCGTCAAGGCCACCGGGTGAAAGATCGGTGATCGGCGTCGCAGAACGTGCTCGTCCGATGGCGCCGCGACGTGCCGGCACGCGGCGGTGCGGGGGACGGGACCGTACTCTCGGGGGGATGGAGGTCGTCGAGTCCCGCCCGAACGTCGAGCTGCGGGCGGCCGCGGGCGGCGGGCGGATCGTCGTCCTCGCCTTCCCGTACCGCGCGGAGATCGTCGAGGCGGCCCGGCGGATCCCCGACCGCCGCTTCGACTGGGACACCCGCGAGTGGCAGGCGCCGGCGACCGACTGGGCGGGCGCACACGTCGCCGACATCCTCGCCCGGTTCCCCGAGCTCGAGCCGAGCACGGACGTCCAGCGCTGGCTCGAGACGGTCGCGACGCGGTGGACGGGCCTCGTGACCGCGGTCGAGCGCGACGGCCGCTGCGCCCTGCGGCTCACGACGAGGCTCGGCTCGCTGCCGGGCCCGATCGCGCGCCTCGCGACCGAGGTCGGGCCCGGGCTGCACGAGGCGCCGTGCACGGCCGAGGTCGCCGAGGCGCTCACCGACGAGCGGGGTGCGCGGCTCGACGCACGCGCGATGCGCGCGCTCACCCACGCCCGCGTCGACCTGGAGCCCCCTCCCGCGATCCTCTCCCAGGTCCCGAGCGTCGACGGGCCGAAGCTCAAGCTCGACGTCGTGTGGCGTCCCGAGCTCGCGGCCGCGTTCCTCGCCCTGCCGGGAGCCGACGTCACGACCTCGACGCTGCCCGCCGACCCGTCGATCGTCCCCGCGCTCGACGCGTTCCTCGGCGAGAGCGACGTGGCCGTCGGCGGCGCGGCGCTGCCGACGCTCGAGGAGATGCGCGCGGCGCACGCCGAGGCCCAGGACGCTCTCGCCCGCAGCGTCGCCCAGGAGGCGCCCCCGCTCGACCCGGCGCCGCGTCTCGGCGGGACGCTGCGCCCGTTCCAGGTCGCGGGCGTCCGCTACCTCCTCGAGCAGCGCCGCGCGTTCCTCGCCGACGAGCAGGGGCTCGGGAAGACGATCCAGGCCCTCGCGGCGCTCGAGGCGGACGGCGCCTTCCCCGCCGTCGTCGTCTGCCCGGCGAGCCTCAAGCTCACCTGGGAGCGTGAGGCCGCGACGTGGCTGCCGCATCGCAGCCGGCAGGTCCTCGAGGGCCGAGCGGGCGCCGTCGTGCCCGCCGACGTGACGATCGTCAACTACGACATCGCCGACGCGCACGCGGAGCGGCTCGCGCGGCTGGGACCGCGCGCGCTCGTGCTCGACGAGTGCCACTACGTGAAGAACCCGCGCGCGAAGCGCACGCGAGCCGTGCGCCGGCTCGCCGACGCGCTCCCTCCCGCGGCGCTGCGCCTCGGGCTCTCGGGGACGCCGGTCCTCAACCACCCCGATGAGCTCATCAGCCAGCTCCGGGTGCTCGGCCGGCTCGACGCCTTCGGCTCCGGGGCGCGCTTCCACCGGCTCTTCGAGGGCACCGCCCGCGAGGAGCGCCTCCACTGGCACCTGCGGCGCCACTGCTTCGTGCGGCGCCTGAAGAAGGACGTCCTGCCGCAGCTCCCCGAGAAGGAGCGGGTCGTCGTCCCCGTCGAGCTCTCGAACCGCGCCGAGTACCGGCGGGCCGAGGAGGACGTCATCGCGTGGCTGCGCGAGCAGCCGCTCGACCTCTCGACCCTGGAGGCGAAGGTCGCCGCCGCGCTGCGCGCCGAGCGGCTCGCGCAGCTCGGGACGCTCCGGCGACTCGCCGCGCGGGGGAAGCTCCCGGCCGCGCTCGGCTGGATCGCGGACTTCCGCCACTCGGGGGAGGCGCTCGTCGTCTTCGCCCATCACGTCGACGTCCTCGAGGCGGTCGTCGAGCGGTTCCCGGACGCGCTCCATCTCCTCGGCGGCGATTCGGCGCGGGCACGCGAGGACGCGGTCGCCGCCTTCCAGGACCCCGCCGGGCCCGACCTCCTCATCGCCTCGACGGGCGTCGCCGCGCAGGGGCTCACGCTCACCCGCGCCACCCAGGTCGCCTTCCTCGAGCTCGAGTGGACGCCGGCGCTGATGGACCAGGCGGAGGACCGGCTGCACAGGATCGGGCAGCGGGACGCCGTCACCGCCTGGTACCTGCTCGCCGCCCACACGATCGACGAGGACGTCTCGCGCGTCCTCGAGCGCAAGCGGGGACTCGTCGGCGCCGTGACGGACGGCCTCGCCGACGAGAGCGGCGGGACCGTCGACGCGGTCGTCCGCGAGCTCCGCGACCGGCCGGCCTTCCGGCGCCTGCGCGAGGTCGGCTGAGCCGCGGCCGTCCGCGACGCCGCGGGCCCCGGCCGGTCTCGACTCGGTCGCAGCCTCCTTGACGCGCGCGGCGCGGTCGCGTGTCATAGCGCCCATGGGCCGCGACGCCTTCGGTCGGGAGACCGACGAGGACCCGCTCGACACGATGGGATGGTCGTCGTCGACCGCGCAGACCCGCCCGGAGGTGCCGGTCGAGGTCGCGCGCGACTCGACGGCCTACGAGTGGCCTGACGCCCAGCCGGCGGACGGGCCGCGGCGGACCTTCCGGCCGCTGCGGGCGCTGTCGGCGGTCCTCGGCGTGCTCTTCCCCATCGCGGTCCTCGGCGCGGTCGGCCTCGGGATCGTCGGCGCGATCGTCGAGGAGGACTCGGGAGAGCGCGTGGCGCAGGACGGCTCCGCCCCCACGCCCGACATCGTGCCCTCCGACGCCGGGGCCGACGAGGAGGACGTCGAGGAGGGCGACGACGGCGAGGCCGCGACGCCGGAGCGCGCGGGTCCCCCGACGGGCTTCCGCTCGGACTCGCTCCTGCTGCGCAAGAACTTCTCGGCGGCGATGGACGCGCTGCGGGCGAAGCGGTACGGCGCGATGACGAACCTGCGGGTCGCGGCGGACCGGATCAACGTCCAGCTCATCACGAGCGACGGCCGGCTGCGCAACGTCCAGATCGACCCCGACCTCGGCGTCGATCTCATCTCCGAGGCGGGGCCGGGCTTCGCGGTGCGGGAGACGATCCCGTTCGACGCCGTCAACACCGCCGCTCCGTACCGGACGGCGCGGAGCGCCGCCGGGCGCTCGAAGAGGCCGCCGTCGTCGGTCGACTACCTCGTCGCGTTCCGCTCGCTCGGCGAGACGAGATGGGTCGTCTTCCTGCGGAACGGCGACCACTACCAGGCGGACTCGCGCGGGCGGATCACGCGGCGGATCGGCTGAGCCGGGCGGCGGGGCCGCCCCGTGCGCTGTGTGCGCCCGCGCACACCCGCGCGAGCGGGGTCGGCGGGCGGGACGGGTGGCGACCCGACCCGCAGAGCGCTTCCGCGCCAGGTTTCAGCGGCGTCCGGCGCCCGGTCCGGGACGCCTCAGACAGGTCACCGCGATCCAGCGGCCAGCCGTCCCCGTCGGCTCGAGCGGGAACGCGAGGTCGGCGGTCGCCGCCCACAGCCGAGCGGGTCGATCGGAGGCCGCCCAGGCGGGGGGCCATCCGGACACGTCGGCGTCTTCCAGCGCGCAGAGAAGGGCTCTGGCGACCTCGGCGACGCCGGGCGAGCGCACGGGCATCCGCTCGCGGAAGCGCTTGATGCAGTGCGCGGAGGGGACGATCTCCGTCACCTCGGGATGGTCGACGCGGGCGGTTCCGACATGCACGGCGGTCATGATGCCGGGCGTGCTGCATCGCGTCCGAACGCGATCGTCGGCGGATGCCCGCAACTCGACGCTGCAAGGCGCGTTGCGATATCCAGTGCCCGCCGACGGAAACGTCGATGCTGGTCGCGTGGCACACGCGCACCCGCCCGACGCCGTTCGCGCCGCATCACCCGCCCCATCCGCCCGACCCGCCCCGACCGCGACGCCCTGGAGGACCGACGACGTGCATCGCCGCCTGGCCCGAACCACCGCGCTGCTGCCGATCTTCATCGCCGCACTGCTCCTCGTCCCTGCGACCCCCGCCTCCGCGGCGAACCTCGGTGAGCGCACGCTCGCGCCCGGGATGGAGGGCAAGGACGTGAAGCAGCTCCAGACGTGGCTGAAGCGGCTCGGGCTGCCGGTCGAGCGGGACGGGAAGTTCGGAGCGGACACCGAGCGGGCCGTGCGTCGCTGGGAGCGCGAGCAGGAGGTCGACGAGGACGCGGTCATCGATCGCGACCAGGCGCGCGACATGCGCCGCGACGCCCGCCCGCGGCGCAAGGAGCACGACTACGGCTCGCGGACGATGAAGCGCGGCCGGTCCGGCACCGACGTCCGGGCCCTCCAGCGCTTCCTCATCGACCACGGCATCGAGATCGAGCCCGACGGGGACTACGGGCCCGCCACCCAGCGCGCCGTCCGCAAGTACGAGCGCAAGGTCGACATCAAGGTCGACGGCAGGGTGAGCCGCACCCAGGCGCGCAAGATCCGCCGTGACGCCCCCGAGCCCCAGGTCTTCGGCGTCGCCACGCCGTCCGTCGACGTCAGCCAGATCCCGGTCGCGGGGAGCGTGACGTTCCCCATCCAGGGCGACTTCAAGTACGGCGGCGAAGGTGCGCACTTCGGCGACCGCGGGGGCGCGCACCAGGGCGAGGACATCTTCGCGTCCTGCGGCACGCCGCTCGTGAGCCCGGTCGCCGGGAAGGTCGTGTTCAAGGACACGCACTCGCGCGCCGGCAACTACGTCGTCATCCGCGACGCCAAGGGCGAGGACCACGTGTTCATGCACCTCGTGAGCGCGGCGCGCGTCTCGAAGGGCGACGCGGTCCAGCCCGGCCAGCGCATCGGCGAGGTCGGCGACAGCGGCAACGCCAACGGCTGCCACCTGCACTTCGAGATCTGGACCGCCCCGGGCTGGTACCGGGGCGGCGAGCCGCGCGACCCGATGCCCGATCTCAAGGCGTGGGAGCGCGGCACCGCCGCCACCCCCGTCGCCGCGGCGTCGAGCGCGGGCTGACGGGCGCCGCGGCCGGCGAGCGCCGGCTGATGGGCGCCGCGGCCGGCGAGCGCCGGCTGATGGGCGCCGCGGCCGGCGAGCGCCGCCTGACGGGCG
>NZ_JBLKKY010000077.1:0-17992 GCF_059438195.1 Paraconexibacter sp. | reverse complement strand
CCTCGGGTGGACGCCGCCCGACCGGGTCGCGATCGTCGTCGGGCCCGCCCACGCCTCGCCCCGCCTCTCGCGCCGGGTCGAGGCGGGCGACCTCGTCGCCGAGCTCGACGACGAGGCGGTCGCCGTCATCGCCGACCCGGACGCCGCGACGCTGCGCGGCCGGCTCGCCCGCGCCGCGTCGGCGGACACCGTGCTGGGGCTCGGCCCGCCCGTCGCGCCCGCACACGGGGCGCGGAGCGCCCGGAGGGCCCGGGCCGCCCGACGGCTCGGCGAGGAGGGGGAGGGCGGGCTCGTCATCGCCGCCGAGCACCTCGACGCCCTGCTCATCCGCCGCGACCGGGATCTCGCCGCCGCTCTCGCGGAGGGCGCCCTCGCGCCGCTCGGCGAGACGACGCCGGCGACGGCCGCGAAGCTCCGCGACACGCTGCGGGCGTGGCTCGACCACCAGGGGCGCATCGAGCCGGTCGCCGCCGCCCTCGGCGTCCATCCGCAGACCGTCCGCTACCGGCTCGGCCAGCTCCGGGAGGTGTTCGGCGACCGCCTCGACGATCCCGACGGCCGGTTCGCCCTCGCCCTCGCGCTCCGGTGCGCAGAGCTCGGAACGCCGGCCGACGGGCCGCCCGCCTACGCGGAGTAGTCGTAGAAGCCGCGGCCGGTCTTCTTGCCGAGGTGCCCCTCGGCGGCGAGCGTCCGGACGTTCGCGGGGATGTCGGCGCCGATCGACTCGCCGATCGCGATGGAGACGTCGAGGCCGACGTAGTCGAGGAGCGCGAGCGGGCCCATCGGGTGGCCGGCCCCGAGCTTCATGCAGGTGTCGACGTCCTTCGGCTCCATCCCGGACTCGGCGAGGAACGCGGCGGCGCTGAAGAGGTACGGGAAGAGGAGGCGGTTGACGACGAAGCCGGGCGTGTCCGGGACGTCGACCGCGGTCTTGCCGAGGGCCGCGCAGAGCGCGGAAGCGCGACGGCGCGTGTCGGCCGTCGCCGCGCCGGGATAGGCGAGCTCGACGAGCTTCATCACCGTCACCGGGTTGAAGACGTGGAGGCCGACGAACCGCTCGGGGGTCCCCGCCGCCTCGGCGAGGGCCTCGACGGAGAGCGAGGACGTCGTCGACCCGAGCACGGTCTCCGGGCCGACCGTCGCAGCGATCGTCGCGAGGAGCGGCGACTTCGCCTCGAGGTCCTCGGCGATCGCCTCGACGACGAACGTCGCGTCGGCGAGGGCGGAGACGTCGGTCGTCACGGTCGCGCGGCTCGCGTCGGCGCCGTCCAGGCGGCTGCAGAGCTTCTCGATCGCCGTCCGCGCGCGCTCGGCGGACGCGTCGCTGCGGGCGACGAGCGTCACGTCGCCCGCGACGGTCGCCGCGGCGGCGAGACCCGTCGCGATCGCGCCGCTGCCGGCGATTCCGAGCCGTTCTTCCATTTCCGTCATCCCCTTGATCGACCAGTCAATCGAACAGCAGCGCGACATCGTACGTGCTGACCTCCGGACGCGCGTTGCGCCGAGCGAGCGCCTGCTCGCCCGGTGACGGCGAGAGCGCGTCCGCGCGGCTCGCGCACGACGAGAGGAGATCCCGGCGGGCGGGCGGCGTGCAGCTGGAGGGCCGCTCCCGGGGTCGGGCGGCGGCCGGGGATCAGCGCAGCTCGTCGTCGAGTCGGGCGCGGAGCGCGTCGGACAGCGGCGCCGCACGGCCCTGCCCGTAGTCGTAGCCCACGACCGCGCCCCAGCCCTCGGCGAGGAGGCGCCCGTCGCCGGCGACGTGCATGACGAACGCGACCCGGAAGCTCGATCGCCGGACGTCCTCGATCCGGCACGACGTCCGGATCTCCTCGTCGTAGAAGCCCGGCGAGGCGTAGCGGATGTGCGCCTCCGCGAAGATGAGCCCGTCGTCGTCCGGCCGGCCCGGGTTGGCGGGGATCGTGGCCGGGGGCGACCTCGCGCAGGTATGCGATCCGGGCGCTCTCGAAGAACTGCAGGAAGGTGACGTTGTTGAGGTGGCGCATCGCGTCGAGATCGCCGTACCGGACGCGGTCGACGTACGCGAAGCGGTAGCCGTCCGCCGGCGGGACGCGCGGCTCGGCCGTCACGTGACGCCCTCCCACCGGAAGCCGACCGCCGCCGGCGCGGGCGGGATGGGACTCTCCGGAAGCCCGTCGGCCGGTGGCTCGGTGTCGTAGCCGCCGGGGGCGACGTCGTTCGGCGTGTCGGGGTGGAACATCGAGGCGAGGTACTGGATCTGCCCCCGGCCGGGCCCGAGCTCGAACTGGCCGCCTCCGTACATGCCGATCCCGCGCTCCTCGCAGGTGTCGTAGCAGTGCAGGAGCGGACGGAGGCCGCCGAGCCGCGACGGCTTCACGTTCACCATCTTCGGCGGGAACGGCAGCGCGTCGATGTCCGCGACCGAGTGGATGTTCGCGTCCCAGGTGATCCGGTCGCGGTGGGGCTCGAGCACGGGCCCCGTGTGCTCGTCGAGCTTCGGGTCCTCGATCCACGCCTCGGGGAACGCCTCGGCGACGCGACGGTAGAGCCCAGGGTCGGCCGGGTTGTCGACGATCGAGCCCTCGTAGAGCCCCTTGAGGTCGACGGAGTCAACCGCGCTGGTCGCGACGAGGGCCGCGATGAGGTCGTCGTCCCAGTCCGACGTGGGGTCGAGCTTGAAGCGCAGGCCGGGGTAGCGCTCGAGACGGCTCTGCAGCGGGGCGATCGACGCGGGCTCGCCGAGCCGCAGGGACATGACGAAGCGCAGCGGCCGGCACGGGCGTCCGAGGATCTCGTGGAGGGGGCGGCCGGCCTGCTGGAGGGCGAGGTCGAGGGCAGCGGACTCGTAGGCCCACACGCGGTACTGGACGGAGGCCGGGTGCCGGACGGGCTCCGGCCAGAGCTCGAGCGTCGCGAGGTGGTCGCAGTACGACTCGAGCGTCCAGTCGCCCGCGAGCGGCTGGACCGCTCCGGCCCGCTGCAGCGCCGACTGGTCGTCCGCGTCGTAGCCGACGTCCTCCCCGACGCCCTCGTGGCCGGCCCCGCGGAGCCGGATGACCGTGCTCACGCGCGTGAAGCCGCTCGACACGTCGCGCTCGAGCCGCTCGAGCGCGTAGTCCTCGATCGTGAGCGGAAGATCCTTGATGCGGTCCCAGGTCGGCATGGGCGGGAAGCCTATGCCCCGCCGGAGGCCTCCTGGCCCGGGACGGCGCCGGGGGACTCCAGGCGCGCGACGAGATCGTCGAGGCGGAGCTCCTCGAGCCCGCGGCCGACGGCCTCGAGCTCGCCGGCGCAGTACTCGACGAGGGAGCGCCCCTCCTTGCAGAGGTCGAGCGTCTCCCGCAGCCCGGCCTCGCCGGAGTCGAGGCGGCGGATGATCTCCTCGAGCCGCGCGGTCGCGGTCTCGTAGGAAGGGGGCGGCGGGACGTCGGTCTCGCTCATGGGGACGGTGGCTCCTGCGATCCGTGATCGCTGTCGGGGTCGATCGTCGCGCCGACCGGCGCGTCGCGGAAGAAGAGGCGGACGCGGCCGAGCTTCCGGGCGTCGGCTGCGGAGGTCACGACGCGGCCGGCGCCGTCGTCGACGACGACGAAGCCGCGCTCGACGACGCGCTCGGGGTCGTGCGCGCCGAGGGCGACGGTGAGCGAGCCGAGGGTCGAGTGGCGGGCCGCGGCCTCACCGCCGGTCGCCGCGGCGGTCGCCCGCGTCGCGAGCCGGCGGGCGCGGGCGCTCGTCGAGCGCTCGGCGTCGGTCTGCGCGCGGCGGGCGCTCGCCCTCATCTCCCGCAGGAGCTGATGGAGGCGCGCACGGTGACGGCGCACGTGCTCGGCAGGGGCGCGGGCGTGCTGCTCGAGCGTCCGGGCGCGTGCGAGGACCGCGTGGCGGGCGTGTCGCGCGAGCCGCGCCGCACCGCCTTGCAGGCGGGTCCGCTCGGCCGCGAGGTCGAGCGGCACCGCCGCCTCAGCCGCGTGCGTCGGGGTCGAGCACGAGACCGCAGCGACGTCGTCGAGGAGCGTGCGATCCGCGTGGTGGCCGACGGCGGCGATGACGGGGACGTGGAGGAGCGCGATCGTGCGGCAGAGCGTCTCGTCGCTGAACGCCATGAGATCGGCGACCGAGCCGCCGCCGCGCGCGACGACGACGACGTCGACGACGCCGGTCGCGGCGAGGTCCTGCACGGCCCGGGTGATCCGCGGGGCGGCGTGCCGGTCCTGGACGGGCGCGAACGCCCACACGACGCGGCCGGCCCACCCGCGGCGGGCGAGGCCGGCGAGGACGTCGTGCCGCGCCTCGCCGGTCTCCGCGGTGACGACGCCGATCGTCCGCGGGAGCGTGGGCCGCGGGAGCGCCTTCTGCGGCTCGAGCAGGCCCTCGCCCGCGAGGCGTCTGCGCAGCCGCTCGATCTGGGCGAGGAGGTCGCCCTCGCCGGCCACCCGCAGGGCGGCGGCGCGGAAGCAGAAGGACCCCGAGGACGTCCGCGACCCGACGTAGTAGTCGACGCCGCCGCCGACGACGACCTGCGTCCCGTCGCGGAGCGTGTCGGGAGGGAGGCCGAGCCGGTCGTAGTCGCGGCGCCACATCGCGACCGGGATCGAGCCGTCGCCGTCGCGGAGGTCGAAGTAGACGTTCGTCGCGCGGACGCGGAGGCCCACGACCTCCCCGGTGAGCTGGACGCGGGCGAACTCCCGCAGCCGGTCGCGGAGGCGAGCCGCGTAGGCGCCGACCGGGAACGGCCCCGGGAGGTCGGAGCCCTCGATCCCGGCAGGGCGCTCCGACGCCGCTGCGCCGTCGTCGGTCATCCGGTCGAGCCTCGCGCCGGGGCCGGACGGATCAGTCGTCCACGCCGATCGTGACGGACCGCGAGCGGATCGTCCGCTTGCGCTCGGGGTCCCGCCACGCGAGCCGGACGCGGGTCGTGCGCCGCAGACGCACCCGCGCCTCGAGGTGGTGCCGCTCGTCGTCGGTGCGGACGGTGCGCAGGGTCCGGTACCGGCGCGAGCCCTTCGTGCGCCCCTCGATGCGGACGGTCTCGCGCGTCCCCTCGCGACCGGGGCGCAGCAGGCCCCAGATCGTCGCCCGGCCGCCGCGGCGGATGCGCCGGTCGCGGTCACGCACGTGGATCGGGAAGCGGTACGCCGCGTACCCGGGCTTGAACCGGCGCTTCTCGCTCATGAGCCCGCTCTGGAACGTCGCGCCGTACCGCTCGAGCGCCGAGTCGCCGTCGACCGGCTTGTCGTCGACGAGGAGGAACTGCGCGAGCGTCTTGACGTTGCTCATCCGCGCCGTCATCCACTCGGACTCGTTGAGGTACGCGGCCTGGCGCGCGTACGAGACGCCGGTCGGGTCGGGCGGGTCGGTCTGGTAGCCGTACTCGGTGAGGTAGAGCGGGAAGCCGCCCTTGCCCGAGCCGGGGATCGTCTTGCCGTAGCGGCGGAAGACGCGGCCCATGAGCGAGGTGAGGTCGCGGAGGTTGCCCGTCGTGTAGTTCTCCTCGTCGTCGGGCTCGGCGTCGGGCGGCTGCGCGAGCTCGTACGGGTGGTGCGCCCAGCCCGCGACGTCGAAGAGCCCGGGGTGCAGGGCGGGGAACGTCTTCGTCGGGTCGATCGTCGGACAGCCGTTGCGGGTCGCCTCGGCGCCGCTCAGCGGCTGCGCGTTGTCGTCGAGGCAGTAGAGGCGGAGGATGAACGTCCGCGGCCGCAGCGCACGCGTCTCGCCGCGGGCCCGCGGCTGGCCCTTCGGCGCCGTCTCGCCGATGAGGATCGTGTCGCTCCCGTGGCCGGTGAGCCGCAGCGCCGCGTGACCGGCGTCGACGAGAGCGCGGTAGATCGCGGGCGCCGCCTCCTGCCAGCCGCCCGGCGCGGCGTCGCTCGCGATCCACTGCGGCGTGAGCCAGCCCGGCTGGTTGGGCTCGTTCCACAGGGACCAGTAGTCGACGCGGGGAAGCCCGGGAACGCGGCCCGAGTAGCGGGCGCCGACGGCGGCGACGAACCGCCCGTACTCCGCGGGGTTCGGCGTGTAGGTCGGGCGGATGTCCTTGCGCTCCGGGCGCCCTGCCGCCCAGTTCGGGACCGGCGAGGTGATGTTGAGGTTGACGTCGATCCCGCGGTTGCGGGCCGCGACGAGCAGCCGGTCGTAGCGGTCCCACGCGCCTGGCGGATAGGCGTTGTGGTCGGCGGAGTTGAACCCGGCGGGCTTGAGGTCCGAGTCGGGGGCCGGAGCGACGATGCGCCAGAAGACCGACACGCGGATGCGGTCGACGCCGAGGCTCTTGAGCTTGTCGAGCGTCCGCTTCTGCGTCGTCTCGTCGCCGTAGACGAGGAGCGGATCGTCCTGGAAGGTCGACTCCTGGACGGTCGACGCCTGCGCCGGAGCAGGCGCGGCGGCGACGAGCGCGGCGAGGCCCGCGGCCACGGCGAGGCGGCGACGGAGGCTGTGTGCGGGGATGAAGCGGCGCATGAGGGTTCCTGCCCGTCCGGCGAAGCATGCGAGGATCGCACACCGCGCCGACGCCGCGCGCCGGACCGCTCGGGCGCCGCGTGCGGGTAATCTCGCCCCGCGATGCGGACCTCCTCGCGGCCCGACCGGGTCACCGCGATGCTCCTCGCGATCGTCGGGCTCGCCGTCGTCCTCCGGCTCCCCACGCTCGGCGTGCAGTCGTTCTGGGCCGACGAGGCGGCGACCGCGGACGTCGTCGACCGCCCGTTCGCCGACCTCCTCGACGCCGTCCGCGAGCAGGAGTCGACGCCGCCGCTCTTCTACCTCCTCGTGTGGCCGCTCGCACGGGTGCTCGGGGACTCGGAGGTCGTGCTGCGGCTCCTGCCCGCGCTCTTCGGGATCGCGCTCGTCCCGGTCGTCTTCGCGCTCGGCCGGCGGCTGTGGGACACCCGCGCGGGACTGCTCGCGGCGCTCCTCGTCGCGACATCGCCGGTCCTCGTGTGGTTCAGCCAGGAGGCGCGCGCCTACTCCCTCCTCATCCTGCTCTCCGCGGCGTCGCTCCTCGCGCTCCTCCGCCTCCTCGACCGGCCCTCGCCGGGGCGTGCCGTCGCGTGGGGCGTCCTCTGCGCGGCGGCGCTCGCGACGCACTACTTCGCGATCTTCCTCGTCGCGGGGGAGGTCGGATGGCTCATCGCGGCCCGCCTCGTCCCCGCGGCTCGGTCGGGTGCTTCCGGCGCCCGGCCGCGGCCCTCCCTGGGGACGGTCGCCGCCGGCCTCGCACCGATCGCGGCGGGCGGGCTCGCCCTCCTCGGCCTCGCGCTCGAGCAGCGGGAGGCCGACCGCGCGTCCTTCATCGCGCGCGAGCCGTTCGACCAGCGGCTCGCGCAGGTGCCGAAGCAGTGGCTCGTCGGCTACGACGCGCCCTGGGAGGACGTGCTGGCGGTCATCGCCGGGGTGCTCGCCGTCGCGGCGGCCGCCGGGCTGGTGCACGCGGCCCGGAGGGCGGGGACGCGGCGACCCGCTCTCGTGGGCGTCGCGACGATCGCGGGGGCGGCGGTCGCCGTGCCGGTCGTGCTCGCCGCGCTGGGGGACGACTACGTCGTCTCGCGCAACCTCATCGCCGCGCTCGTCCCGGCCGTCGTGCTCGTCGCAGTGGGTGCGACGGCGCTGCCGGCACGCGCCGGCGCGGCCGTGGTGGGGGCGCTCGCCGTCCTCGGCACCGTCGTCGCCGTCGCGGTCCCGGTCGACCCGGGCCTCGGCCGGGAGGACTGGCGGTCCGCGGTGGAGGCGCTCGGCGAGCCGCCGCCGGGCGGCCGGCTCATCGCGGTCGTCCCCGGGTCGGGGACGCCTGCCGTCGAGTACTACGTCGAGCGCCTCGGGGCCGACCCCGAGCGGCCCGTCATCGCGCCCGAGAGCGTCGGAGTCGTGTCGACGGCCTCCCGCGGGCGCGCCGGCGACGAGCGGACCCCCTCGTACGTCCCGCTCCCCGGAGTCCCGTTCCTCACCGGTGGCGACGCGCCGACCATCCGTCGCGGGGAGGGCTGGGCGAGCGCGGTCGCCGACGTCTTCGAGGGGTTCTACGTGCGACCGTCACAGCTCGTCGCGGTCGCTCCGGGCGCCTCGGTCGTGGCGGAGCGCCCAGCTCGATGACACCCTGTCAGCCCGCGAGGGCGACTCGGTAGGGTCGCTGGCATGGACGAGTTCGACGTCATCGTGGTGGGGGCGGGATCGGCGGGGTGCGTGCTGGCCGCCCGGCTCTCGGAGGATCCTGGGACGCGCGTGCTGCTCCTCGAGGCGGGCGGCCCCGCCCGCAAGAAGGAGATCCGCATCCCGGCGGCCTTCGCTCAGCTCTTCGAGAGCGAGGTCGACTGGAACTACCGGACCGAGCCGCAGGGCGGACTCGACGGCCGGGCGATCTACACGCCGCGCGGCAAGGTGCTCGGCGGCTCCTCGGCGATGAACGCGATGATGCAGATCCCGGGGCACCGCCAGGACCAGGAGGACTGGGTCGCGGAGGGCGCGGAGGGCTGGGGTCCGAGCGAGCTCGCGCCGTACCGCCGCCGCGCGCACGAAGCGCTCTCCCCGCGCGCGCCGCGCGACCTCAACCCGCTCTCCCGGGCGATGTACGAGGCGGCCCTCCAGTCGGGGTTGCCGGCGTCGAAGCCGCTCACCGGCGACGAGCCCGAGGGCGTCGCCATCACCCCGCTCGCGCAATCGCGCGGCCTGCGGCGCACGGCGGCGGATGCGTACCTCACGCCGGCGAAGGGCCGCGAGAACCTCGAGGTCCGCACCGGCGTCCTCGTCGAGCGCGTCGTCATCGAGGACCGACGCGCGACGGGCGTCGCCTATCGCGACGCGGGCGGCGCCCCGCGGACGGCCCGCGCGACGCGCGAGGTCGTCCTCTGCGCCGGCGCGTTCAACTCGCCGCAGATCCTCATGCTCTCGGGCGTCGGCCCCGAGCAGCACCTCGCCGAGGTCGGGGTCGACGTCGTGCTCGACAGCCCGCACGTCGGCGAGAACCTCCAGGACCACCTCGTGCTCACGACGACGCACTCGACGCCGACCCCGGCGTCCCTCTTCGCGGCCGAGCACCCGAAGGAGCTCCTCAAGCTCCTCTTCCGCCGCAAGGGCCTGCTCACCTCGAACGTCGGCGAGGTCGCGGCCTTCTACCGCAGCGACCCGTCGCTCGACGCACCCGACTCCGAGCTCATCTTCGCGCCGGTCCCGTTCGAGGACGAGGGCTTCGGCGAGCCCGACGAGCACGGCGTGACGGCCGGGATCGTCCTCCTGCGACCGAAGAGCCGCGGGACGGTGAAGCTCGGGTCGAGCGACCCGTCGGTCTCCCCGGTCATCGACCCCAACTACCTCAGCGATCCCGAGGGTCACGACATGCGCGTGATGATCGAGGGCGTGCGCCGGTGCCGGGCGATCCTGGACCAGCCGGCGTTCGCCGAGCACCGGGGCCGCGAGCGCAGGCCCGGCGGGCACCTCCGGACCGACGAGGAGATCGCCTCGGGCGTGCGGAAGTACGCGCACACGCTCTACCACCCGGTCGCGACGTGCCGGATCGGCGGTCCCGGCCAGGGCGTCGTCGACAGCGACCTCCGGGTGCACGGCATCGACGGCCTGCGCGTCTGCGACGCCTCGGTGCTGCCCTCGCTCCCGCGCGGCCACACGCACGGCACCGTCCAGGCGGTGGCCGAGCGCGGCGCCGACCTCATGCGCGGCCGCGTCGGCGTCGCCTGAGGGCCGGCGCGCGTCGGGCCGCCGCTCTCCGGCGGCGACCCGACGATCCGCGTCAGCGGTTCACCGTCTCGCAGTCGCCCGCGGCGCGGTCGGCGCCGGAGATCGTCGCGACGTCGTTCCCCGGACCGCACACGATCGTGTCGGTGCCGTGGCCCCCGTTGATGCGGTCGTCGCCGGACCCGCCGTCGATCCGGTCGTCGCCGCGACCGCCCTCGATCTCGTCGTTGCCGGGGCCGCCCTCGAGGAGGTCGTCGCCGAAGCGCCCGAAGAGCTCGTCGTCGCCTTCCCCGCCGAAGAGGCGGTCGTCGCCGTCGCGGCCCTCGAGGTAGTCGTTGCCGTCGCGACCTCGGCACGTGTCCCCCCTCGAGGTGCCGAGGAGGGTCTCCGACCGGCTCGTCCCGCCGGCCTTGCACGAGCGCTGGACGACGTCGGGCTCCTCGCGGAGCGTCTCGCAGTTCTCGTAGCGCGTCCTCTTCTCGCTGCTGAGGTTGTAGTAGGCGATGTCGTCGCCCGAGCCGCAGTCGACCTCGTCCGGCGCCGAGCCGCCGTACACGACGTCGTCGCCGGGACCCGCGTCGATCTCGTCGGCGGCCCGGCCGCCGTAGATGAGGTCGTCGCCGCGGCCGCCGAAGATCGTGTCGCGGCCGTCGCCGCCCTCGATGACGTCGTCGCCGTCACCGCCGATGAGCCGGTCGTCGCCGCGGCCGCCGTCGAGCGTGTCGTGGCCCGTGCCGCCGGACAGCCGGTCGTTGCCGCTCCCGCCCCTCAGCGTGTCGCTGCCGCCTCGGCCGTAGAGCCGGTCGTCGCCGCCGTTCCCCGAGAGGCGGTCGACCTTCGACGTGCCTTTCAGCGTGTTCGGGCCGCGTGAGCCCGAGACGGTCTTCGCGAGGGCGACGGACGCCGTCGCGAGCATGAGCACCGCGGCGAGGGTCCCCAGCCCGCCCCGCAGGATCTCTCGTCGCATCGGCGGAGGGTGACAGAGGTCACCCGTGGACAGGGATTTTCTTCTCGGCGGCGGCGCTCAGGAGGGGACGTCGGCGCTCGCCGGGTTGACCGACGGGAGAGGCTCCATGCCCGCCTCGGCCTGCGTGCCGCGCGTCTCGCCGGCGAACCCGAGCCGCGTGAGCCGCTCGATCTCCCGCTCGCCCTCGACGCGGGCGGGATGGTCGGCGGGAAGACCGCGGATGAGCTTCGCGATCCGGTTGCGGATCTGGAGCGCGAAGTGCGGCGTCGACGCTCCGAGGAGCTGCCGGACGTCCTCGACGGTCACCTGCTCGCCGCGCCGGCGGGCGCGGTCGGGGGCCTCTGCTTCACTCACGGTGCGTTCCCGTTCGTCGTGCGTTGCTGGGTCGTCGTGCGCGTCGGCGCGGGCGCCGTGCGTGTGCCGGTCGTGGTCCTCGGGGTCGTCGGCGCCGGCGTCGTCCGCGCACCGCCGGTCGTCGTGCGCGAGGGCGCGGTCGTCGTGCGTGCGGGCGCGGTCGTCGTGCGCGAGGGCGTCTCCTCCTTCTCGGCGTCGTCCTCGGGCTCCGTCGTGATGGGGATGATCCGGAGGAGCTCGTCGAGCCGCGCCTGGGTCTCGACGGAGAGGCGCTCCTCGTCGCCCATGAGCCAGCCGTGGTTGTAGACGCCGCGCACGGGGTCGTCGGAGAAGCCGGGCTGGATGTCGAGCAGGTAGCCCTCGAGCGGCTCCGGCAGGGCGCCGGCGCGCGGCACGAGGAGGAGCGGGCCGTAGGAGCCGCGCGCCGAGAGCGCGGAGGCGGCCGCCGCGTCCGCGGGCTGCCGAGCGTTCGCGAAGACGAGGCCGTGGCCGGGATCGATGACGCCCCAGCCGAAGGAGGCGTCCTGGAACCGCGCGAACTCGATCGCGTTGCTCACGGGGTCCTGGCCGCCGACGCGGGTGACGGACCCGCGCTCGCGGAGCACCTTCGTCACCTCCGGCGAGATGACCGACGAGGGGCCGAGGACGTAGATCCGCGGGCGTCGCCGCGTCGCGAGCGCGGCGCGCGTCGCCGCGGGGACGGAGTTGCGCCGGACGAAGAGGATCGGATCGCCGCTCTTCGCCGCCCACCCGGCGGCGGGCATCGCGAAGGCGGGCTCGTCGGCGCTCACGATGAGGACGCGGTCACCCGAGCGGCCGCGTGCCGCCGAGGCGAAGGCGTCGATCTGGCGTGCGAGCGCGAACGGGTCGGCGCCGGTGATGTCGGTGGTCTTGAGACGCGCGGGCCGCGGGACGTCGCCGACGCGGATGACCTGCGCGCCGCCGGCGGGCTCGGATCCGGTGGGAGAGAGCTCCTTCAGCGCGTCGGTCGTCGCGGGGGGCGAGGAGCCGCCCTTCGAGAGGAGCACGGGGGCGCCGATCGGATCCGCCATGAGCGCGCTCGCGGCGAGCGCGGTGCGCCAGTCCTCGCCGTCGACGAGCGTGACGGCCTCGGGGCGGGTGCCGTCGGTGACGGCGGGGTAGACGGCGCGCGCGACCGCTGCCGCGATCGCCGGGGAGTCGGAGCCGGCGACGCGCGTCGTGTTCGCCGTCGCGAACGCGGGGAACCCGAGCTCCTGGGCGGCGTCCTCCTCGCTGGAGTCGATCCCGATCGCGGGACCCTCGCCAGAGCGCGAGTCGTCGTCCTTCCCGCAGCCCGCGGCGACGAGCGCGGGAGCGAGGAACGCGACGAGGAGGGTGTGACGGAGGCGGTGGAGCGCCATCGGCGCCCGCACCTTAGCGGTGCGCGCGGCGAGGGTGCGCCGGGGCGTGCGGGCCCGCGACGCTCGCGCGCCATCCCGACCGGTGCGCGCCGGCGAGCGCTCGGTCGGTGCGAGCCGGTCCGATAGTCTCGAATCTCCCCGCAACCAGACCTCGGAGGAGACGCATGGCCGGCATGTCCGGGCGCTTGTCCACCGTCATCAAGGCGAAGATCTCGAAGCTGCTCGACAAGGCCGAGGATCCTGGCGAGACGCTCGACTACAGCTATCAGAAGCAGCTGGAGTCGCTTCAGAACGTGAAGAAGGGCATCGCCGACGTCGTGACGGCGAAGAAGCGCCTCCAGATGCAGTCCCAGAAGCTCGAGCAGTCGGTCGTCAAGCTCGACACGCAGGCTCGACAGGCGCTCTCGCAGGGCAACGAGGCCCTCGCGCGCACGGCGCTCGAGCGCAAGCAGGTCGCCCAGCAGGAGCTCCAGGGACTCGACCAGCAGGTCACCGAGCTCGAGGCCCAGCAGGAGAAGCTCACCGAGTCCGAGCAGCGACTGCGCACGAAGATCGAGGCCTTCCGGACGAAGAAGGAGGTCATCAAGGCGCAGTACAACGCCGCCGAGGCCCAGGTCCGGATCTCGGAGGCCGCGACCGGCGTCGGCGAGGAGATGGCCGACATCGGCCTCGCGATGCAGCGCGCGGCGGACAAGACCGAGGACATGAGGGCGCGCGCCGACGCCGTCTCCGAGCTCGAGGCGGCCGGCACGTTCGAGGACCTCACCCAGCTCGGCGGCGGTCAGGACGACATCGACCGCCAGCTCGCCCAGCTCAGCCAGGGCGCGGGGGTCGACGACGAGCTCGCGAAGATGCGCGCGGAGCTCGGCTCCGGCGGCGAGTCGTCGCCGGGTGAGCTCGGCGCCGGCGAGGGTGAGAAGAAGGAGGAGGGCGCGTGATCGTCCGCATCTCCGGCGAGGACCAGTACCGGATCCCCGACGAGCACCAGACGAAGCTCAACGAGCTCGACAACGACGTCGTCGACGCGGTCGAGAAGGAGGACGAGGACCGCTTCTACGCGACGTTCGAGGAGATGCTCAAGCTCATCCGCGACAACGGCGTGCCG
This sequence comes from Paraconexibacter sp., assembly GCF_059438195.1. Classification (NCBI taxonomy): domain Bacteria; kingdom Bacillati; phylum Actinomycetota; class Thermoleophilia; order Solirubrobacterales; family Paraconexibacteraceae; genus Paraconexibacter; species Paraconexibacter sp. The sequence continues at coordinate 4,527 of NZ_JBLKKY010000077.1, read as the reverse complement.
CTCGACGCGGACGATCTCCACCCGAGCGACGTCATCGTCCCGCCGGCGGACCTCTCGTTCGCCGAGGCCCACCACGAGTTCAACGGCGACGGCCTCATCCCGGACTGACGGACGCCCGCTCCGGCGGGCGCGCCGGAGGAACCGGCATCACCACGCTCTGCGCGGACGGCCCGAAGGAGACGTCGGGGACCGTCCGTCGCAGGGCTGCACGCAGCAGCACGGCCTCGGCGACCTGTCGCTCGTCGACCGCGTAGAGCGAGCGCTCGACGAGCTGCTGCAGGGTCTGCGCGCGTGACGTCATCGTGGGACCTCGTCGTCGGGGGTGCGATCTCACCCTCCATGACGTGCAACGGCGGCCGCGGTTGGTCTCACGAGCCCTCGAGTCGCGCCGTCTGGACGGATCTCCGATGCGCCGACCTCGGGACCCGGGGCCGCGCGGGACGCGCTCGGGCGCGTCCCGCGACCGGAGGTGCCCCCTACAGAGGCACTCCCCACAGGGGGAACCACCGCTCGAGCTCGGGCTCGATCGGCAGGTCGGCGCCGTAGCGCGCCTTGAGCTGGAGCTCGCGCTCGGAGAAGCGCTCCTGGCTGCCGTCCGGCGACGGGACGAACGGGTACCAGTGGCCGCGCTTGATGTTGTAGATCCAGTGCAGGGCCTGCGTGCCGTCCTGGAAGGCGAACACCGCGCAGAGCGCGCGGTCGGCGTACCCGGCGATCGCGAGCGCGTCGTTGATGGTGTGGATCCCGACGACGAGGTCCTCGACGTCGGGATCCTCGAGGATCATCCAGCGGTAGCCGAACGTGTCGTCCTCGGCGCGGACGGTCGTGCCGGTGTCCTCGCCGGTCGAGTGCAGGACGTCCTCCATCTCCTGGACGACGCGCGCGAAGTCGGCGGTGCCGAGGGACTGGAAGACGATCGCGGCGCGGCCCTTGCTGGCGACGCCGTCCGTCTCGAGCGAGATCGCGGCGGTCGACATCGCGAAGAGACGGTCGCGGGAGGCGGGCTGGGCCACCTTGCGGCGGCCCAGCAGCGCATCGAGGAAGCCCATGGGGCGAGACTAGCGGCGTGCGGCGGTTCGCACTCAGGCGGCGCCGCGCTGGAGCTGGGTCTCCATGTTCATCAGGGCGTCGATCCGCTTCTCCATCGGGGGGTGCGTGGAGAAGAGGTTCCCGAGCGCCGACTTCGCGCTCGGCGGGAAGATGTAGAAGGCCGACATCTCGCTCGACGCCCGGAGATCCTGCTTCGGGATGCGCTCCATCCCGCTCGAGATCTTCATGAGCGCCGAGGCGAGCGCGCTCGGCCGGCCCGTCATGACGGCCGCGCCGCGGTCGGCCGCGAACTCGCGGTAGCGCGAGAGCGCCTGCATGAGGAAGAAGGAGACGACGTACACGATGAGCGACGCGACGAGCAGGGCGAGGAAGCCCGCGTTGTCGTCGTCGTCGCCGTGACCGCCGCCGAAGAAGAAGCCGAACTGCATGATCATCGCCGCCATCGACGCGAAGAACGAGGCGAGGGTCATGATCATCACGTCGCGGTTGGCGATGTGCGCGAGCTCGTGGGCCATGACGCCCTCGAGCTCGGCCGGCTCGAGCATCTCCATGATGCCCGTCGTGGCGCAGACGGTCGCGTGCTTCTGCGAGCGGCCCATCGCGAACGCGTTGGGCATGTCGGTGTAGGCGATCGCGACCTTGGGCTTCGGCAGGTCGGCCTGGACGCAGAGGCGCTCGATCATCGAGTGCAGCTCGGGCGCCTCCTGGGGGGAGACCTCCTTCGCGCCCATCGCGCGCATCGCGAGCGCCTCGGAGGCGAAGAACTGGAACGCGAGCATGCCGCCGGCGAGCAGCGCGATCGTGATGCCCTGGGCTCCGGAGGCGAACAGCACGCCCACGAACGCGACGTAGAGGGCACCGAGGAGGAACATGGTCAGGAGCATGCGGGCCTGGAGCCCGGTGTCCCGGCCGAAGGAAGTCGGACGCATGGGCACATCCTGCCACGATCGGCTTTGCGGTCCCTTAAGGACGAGCGCCGTCCCGCCTGCCGTCGAGCGCGGACGCGCCCGACCTCCTCGCGGCAACGCGCCTTGCAGCCGTCGCACCCGTGTGCGGACCGTTGCTACCGTCCCCGCCGCCTCGCATGCGCCTGCGCCTGCTGCTCATCTCCGTCTGCCTGCCGCTCCTTCTCTGGGCGGCGCTCCCCCTCGTGTCCTCCGGCGCGCCGAAGGCGCGTTCCGCCGCCGAGATCCAGAAGAAGATCGAGACGACGCGCGAGAAGATCGGGCGGCGGAAGGGCACCGAGCGCGTCCTCACGAAGGACATCCAGCAGTACAACCGGCGGATCGACCGCCTGCAGGGCCGCATCAACGACCTCAACGGACGGCAGCAGGTCGTGCAGGCCGATCTCGACGAGAACAAGGCGGAGCTCGAGCAGATCCAGGAGGACCTCCGCTCGGAGCGGCGGCGGCTCGTCCGGCTGCGCGCCCGGCTCAAGGAGGCCCGCGGCATCCTCGCCCAGCGCCTCGAGGAGCTCTACAAGGCCGACGAGCCCGACCTCATCACCGTCGTCCTCAACTCCGAGGGCTTCGCGGACCTCGTCGAGCGAAGCGACTTCCTGCGCCGCATCAACGACCAGGACACGAAGATCCTCACGATCGTGAAAGAGGCGAAGGCGGACGCGACGCGCACCGAGAAGCGCCTCGACTCGCTCGAGGAGCGCCAGCAGGAGGTGACGCAGCGCATCCAGGAGCGCCGCGACGAGATCGCCGACATCAAGCAGGGCCTCATCGACACGCGCGTGGGCTACGACCGGACGAAGGACGGGAAGCAGAACGCCCTCACCAACGTGCGGGCGGAGCGCGAGGAGCTCGAGGACCACCTCGACGGGCTCGAGAAGGAGCAGGCGAAGGTCCAGGCCGCCCTGTCACGGCCGTCGAACCCGGCGCCGTCCGGCTCGTTCCGGGGCTCGGGCGGTTCCCTCACGATGCCCACCCAGGGCGCGTTCACGAGCCCGTTCGGCCCGCGCTGGGGTCGCCTCCACGCCGGCATCGACATCGCCGCTCCGACCGGGACGGCGATCGTCGCCGCCGACTCCGGGCGCGTCGTCCTCGCCGGGTGGACGGGTGGCTACGGCAACTACACCTGCGTCCAGCACACCGGCTCGATGTCGACGTGCTACGCGCACCAGAGCGCGATCGGCGTGAGCGTCGGCCAGGGCGTGAAGCGCGGGCAGGTCATCGGCCGCGTGGGGAACACCGGCAACTCGACCGGACCCCACCTCCACTTCGAGGTGCGCATCAACGGCGGTCCGGTCAACCCGATGGGCTACCTGTAGGCCACCGGCCGGCCCCGTCGCAGCGGGGCGCCTCGCCGACTACCCTCCAGAGCAGTGCAGCCTGAGATCGATCTCTTCGGCCTCCCCGTGAAGACGTTCGGGCTCATGTTCGCGCTCGGCTTCCTCGCGTCCGGAGCCGTCCTCGCCCGGCGCCTGCGCGAGCTGGGCAAGCCGCCCGACCACGCGTACGAGATCGTCTTCTCCGCGCTCGCCGGCGGACTCGTCGGCGCGCGCCTCGCGTGGATCCTCCAGAACTGGAGCGAGGCCTCGGAGGACTGGGGCGACGCGATCTACGGCGGCTCGGGGCTCGTCTGGTACGGCGGCGCGATCGGCGGCGCCCTCGCGGTCTGCGCCTGGGCATGGCGGCGTGGCGAGCTCGGCGTGCGTCTGTTCGACCTCGCCGCGCCGGCGCTCGCGCTCGGCTACGCCATCGGGCGCATCGGCTGCCAGCTCTCGGGCGACGGCGACTACGGCCAGCCGACCGACCTCCCGTGGGGCATGCCCTATCCCGACGGGACCGTGCCCACGACGGAGGACGTCCACCCGACCCCGATCTACGAGACGCTCGCCGTCGGCACGATCGCCTGGGCCCTCTGGCGGATGCGGGACTCGACGCGTCCGGGCGTCGTCTTCGCCGCCTACCTCGCGCTCACCGGCCTCGAGCGCTTCCTCGTCGAGTTCATCCGTCGCAACGACGCCGTGCTCGTCGGACTCACCACCGCGCAGATCGAGGCGCTCATCATGATGCTCGCCGGCCTCCTCTGGCTCTTCTTCATCCACCGCGGAGGCGGGCTGGCCGCTCCACAGGCGGCGCGGCCGCAGCAGGCGGCGGGGAGGGCCGTCCCCGCGTGAGGCGAGCAGTCGGTGGCCGCGCGACGATCGCCGGGCTGGCGAGCACCAGCGCGCTCGTCGCCGCGATCGTCGTCCTCAGCATCGTGGGGAGCGACTTCGTCGCGTTCGACCGCTGGCCCGGAGCGGGAAGCACCGCGCGCGGCGGCACCGCCCTCACGGCCCCGGCGGCGGCGCCGACGACCTCTCGCGCGGCGGGCAGCGCCACGCCGGGGGACCCGTCGCAGCCGGGCGGCGACGCATCCCCGGGGCCCGTCGCCTCGGCGCCGCTCGTCCCGGCGCCGGCCGGGCAGGCGCCGGCCCCGCCGACGGCGCCGCGGGCCCGGACGCCGGTCACGCCGTCTCCCGGG
>NZ_JBLKKY010000076.1:0-18261 GCF_059438195.1 Paraconexibacter sp. | reverse complement strand
GGAAGGTACGCCGCCCTCTTCTTCATCGCCGTCCACAACATCTGGGTATAGCTCAACCGCCGCATGCAGATGCCGCTGAAGACCCTCTCCCGGTTCCCGGACGACGAGCTGCAGGCGATCCGCGCGCGGGCCCGCGACGCCCGCAGGGAGCTCGACGTCCCGACCCCCGAGCGGTGAGTGTGGATCCACCTGGCTGTGAGCCAGGCAGATCCACACTCACCGGCCGGCGCGGCCCTCAGCGGGCCAGCTTCGTCGCGGTGACGATGAGGTTGTAGAAGATCTGCGGCGGGAGCCGCGGCTCGAGGAGCGAGCGGTCGACCGCCTGGAGCGCGAGGTAGCCGCGGTAGGCGTACTGGCGCCACCACCACGGGACGTCCTCGCTGCGCGCGGTGGACTCGAGCACCCGGTTCGTCCAGCCGAACCAGTTCGCGAGGAGCTCCTCGCCCTGGATCCTCACCTCGGTGAACCCCCCGGCGGCCGCGTGCCGCTCGAGGTCGGCGGGCACGAAGGCGTGGACGTCGACGACGCTCTCGAGCTGGTGGTTCTCGGCGCCGCCGTCGGTGTGGCCCTCGTCGGCCTCGCGAGCGCGCAGGAGCCGCCGCCACGCCGGCGCCGCGTGGGTCGCGCCCTGCTTCGGGTACGACGCGATGCGGTCGCCGATCGCCGACGGCTCGCCCGCGAAGTAGATCGTCCCGCCGGGACGCAGGACGCGCGAGAACTCCGAGAACGCGCGGTCGAGGTCGGGCAGGTGGTGGAGGACGGCGTGCCCGAGCACGAGGTCGAAGCTCTCGTCCTCGAACGGCAGCGCCTCCGCGTCGGTGACGACGGTCTCGACGTCGAGGCCCAGACGCGCGGCGTTCGCCGCGCACGTCTCCATCATCCCCGGGGAGATGTCGCTGCAGACGGCCTCCTTCACGACGCCGGCCTGCACGAGGTTGAGGGCGAAGTAGCCCGTGCCCGCGCCGATCTCGAGCGCGCGGTCGAAGACCGGCAGCTTGCGGCCGAGCCCCTTGCGCAGCTTCCCGAGGACCTGCTTGCGACCGATCTCGCCGAAGTCGATGCCCCACTTCTGGTCGTAGTGCGCAGCTGCGCCGTCGTGGTAGCGGGTGTTGACGTCCCGGATCTCCTCGGGCGTCGCGGTGGCGGGGGACGGCATAGAGAGGCGAGGGTACCGTGGCGTGTACGCAGACGTTCGGTCGTGAGGGCTCGTGCGGCGACGCCTCACTACCCTTCCTGCGATGGCCGAGACGCTCTACCTCCAGCGCGACCAGCCCGAGGGCGTCCCGCCCCTCGCGCTCACGGGTGAGCGCACGCTTCCCGACGTGCCGGAGGAGAACTACTGGTACCGGCGCCACCTCGCCGTCTACGAGTGGATCGCCCAGCGCGTCCGCGGCCGGCGCGTCGTCGACATGGCCTGCGGCGAGGGCTACGGCAGCGAGGTGCTCTCACGGACCGCGGCCTCCGTCGTCGGCGTCGACGCGAACCCCGAGGCCTTCGAGCACGCCCGGCTGAAGTACTCGGGACCCCGCCTGCGCTTCGCCCGCGACCTCGTCGACCGCTTCGACGAGCCGTGCGACGCCGTCGTCTTCCTCCAGACGATCGAGCACGTCGAGGATCCCGGCGCGATCCTCGCGCACTTCCGCGGCATGCTCGACGGGCCCGGCGGCCGGGGCGTCGTCTACGTCTCCACGCCCAACCTCCTCACGCTCGCGCCCGAGGGCGCCGAGAAGTCCGAGAACCCGTGGCACATCCGCGAGTACCGGGCGCAGGAGTTCCGCGCGCTCTGCGCCGAGCACTTCTCCGACGTCGCGATCTACGGGCTGCACCACGCACGTGCGCTCGCCCTCCACGGGTTCGCGCTCGACCACTTGCGCTGGGACGCCGTCCACAAGGGGCTGCGCATCACGAAGCCCTTCTACGACCGCTTCACCCCGGCGATCTCGGCGCGGGACTTCGCGCTGCGGACCGACCGTCCGCTCGACCGGGCGCTCGACTTCCTCGCCGTCTGCCGTCCGTAGGAGCGCGCGTGTCCGGCCGGCTCTCCATCGTCCTGCACTCGCACATGCCCTACGTCGAGGGCTTCGGGACCTGGCCGTTCGGCGAGGAGTGGCTGTGGGAGGCCATCGCCACCTCGTACCTCCCTCTCCTCGATCTCCTCGAAGGAGGCGAGGCCGGCGAGCGGATCACCCTCTCGCTCACGCCGGTCCTCTGCGACCAGCTCGAGGCGCCCGGCGTCCGCGAGCGCTTCCTCGCCTTCCTCCGGGAGATCCGCAGCGCCTCGCACGCGCTCGACGTCGACGGGTGCCGCGCGAGCGGCCGGGACGACCTCGCCGCCGAGCTCGAGCGCGCCGCCGGCGACTACGAGCGTGCGGCGGAGCGCTTCGCCGCGCTCGGCGACGGCGGTCTCCTCGGCGCCCTCGCTCCCTACGCGGCGTGGACGTCGAGCGCGACGCACGCCGTCCTCCCGCTGCTCGCCACGGACGCCGGGGTCCGGCTCCAGGTCGAGACCGGCGTCGCGTCGCACCGTCGCCGCTTCGACGAGGCGCTCGGGGAGGCGGGGTGGCGGGGCGGCTTCTGGCTGCCGGAGTGCGCGCACGCCGAGTGGCTCGACCCGCTGCTCGAGGAGGCGGGCGTGCACGCGACGTGCGTCGACCTCACCGACGTCCTCGGCCTCGGCGACCCGCGGCAGCTCCGGCCGCGCCGCACCGAGGCCGGGCCGCTGCTCGTCCCGATCGACCGCACGACGGTCGAGCTCGTGTGGAGCGACCGCGGGTACCCCTCGCACGGCGCCTACCGCGACTACCACCACCGCTCGACGCACGACCACCACCCGTGGACGGTCGACGGGTCCGTCTACGACCCGGCGCGTGCGCGCATGCAGGCCCGCGAGGACGCCGCCGACTTCGTCGCGCGCACGCGCACGCGGGTCGCAGACGGCGGGCTCGCCGTCTGCGCGCTCGACACCGAGCTCCTCGGCCACTGGTGGTACGAGGGCGTCTGGTGGCTCGAGGCCGTCGTCGAGGAGTGCGCGTCCCAGGGCCTCGAGCTCGTCCACCTCGACGACGCGCTCGCCGAGACGGAGCCGGCCGATCCGCTGCCCGCCGACCGGCGGGTCACGACGTGGGGGACGCCTCGGACCCTCCACACGTGGGACGGGCCCCAGGTGGCCGACCTCGCGTGGAGCGCCCGAGCCGCGGAGCTCGACGTGCTCGCGGCCGGGCCGCGCGTGGACGACGTCGCCGTGCGAGAGCTCCTCGCGCTCCAATCCTCGGACTGGGCGTTCCTCGCGACGCGCGACACCGCCGGGGACTACCCGCGCGAGCGGGCCCGCGCGCACCTCCAGCGCCTCGAGTCGGCGCTCGCCGGCGCCGGCGATGCCGCTGCCCTCCGCCATCTCTCGGCCGACGCGACCATCGATCCCCTCCTCGAGCCGTGAACGCCCCACGCCGCGTCCTCATGCTCTCCTGGGAGTACCCGCCCGTCGTCGAGGGCGGGCTCGCCCGGCACGTGCGCAAGCTCTCCGAGCACCTCGCCGCGGCCGGCGTCGAGGTGCACGTCCTCACGCGAGGCGACGAGACGATGGCCGCCCACGAAGTCGTCGCCGGCATGCACGTGCACCGCGTGCGCGAGCCGATCCGTCCGAACGACCTCGGCGAGTTCGTCACGTGGATCGAGCACATGAACGCCGACATGCTCGCGGCGGGGGTCGAGCTCGGCGACGACCTGCGCTTCGATCTCGTCCACGGCCACGACTGGCTCGTCTCGAGCGCCGGCGATCATCTCGCGCGTCGCTTCGGGTGTCCTCTCGTCGTCACGGTGCACGCGACCGAGCACGGCCGTCACCACGGCTGGGTCCACAAGCACCCCCAGCGCTACATCCACGGCGTCGAGCGGTGGATGACGAACCGCGCGGACCGCGTCATCACGTGCTCGCACTACATGCGCGAGCACGTCCTCGACGTCTTCGGGCTCGACGACGAGCACGCGACGGTGATCCCGAACGGGATCGACCCGGCGGACCTCCAGCCGATCGAGGACCTCGACGCCCTCCGCGCGCGCTACGCGGGGTCCGAGGACCAGCTCGTCCTCCTCGTGGGCCGGCTCGACTACTACAAGGGCTTCCAGCTCGCGCTCGAGGCCATCGCGGGCGTCATCGAGCGCATCGGCGAGGAGGTCGGCGTCCGCTATCTCGTCGCGGGCTCCGGGCCGCACGAGGCCGAGCTGCGCCGCCAGGCGGCGGATCTCGCGATCGACCGCCGCGGGACGTTCCTCGGCTGGATCGGGGACGACGTCCTCCACTCGCTCTACCGGATCGCCGACCTCTGCGTCGTCCCGTCGCTCTACGAGCCGTTCGGGCTCGTCGCGCTCGAGGCGATGGCGTCGGGCTGCCCGTGCGTCGTCGCCGACACGGGGGGGCTGCGCGAGGTCGTGCCCCCCGACGATCGGGTGGGTCTCCGGTTCAACGGCGGGGACGCTGAGCACCTCGGCGTGATGCTCGAGCGGCTTCTGACGGACGCACCGCTGCGCGAGCGCCTCGTCCGCGAGGCCGGCGACCACATCCGCCTCTTCGACTGGGCCGACATCGCCCGTCAGACCGCCGCCGTCTACGAGGAGCTCATCCTCGCGGGGCCGAGCGGCCGGCCGCGTCGGCGGCGTCGGGTCACCCGCCCGAGACCCTCGACCTCGACCTGAGGTCGAGGCGCCGTACGGCGACGCACCGGAGAACTGGCTCCGACCGGGTTCCGGTCTCCATAAGGCTCTGCTAAGTTCTCGCGCTCCGATCGACACACCCACGCCGAGTTCCCGCGGGCCGACCCGCGGGAAACGGGGGACCCGGTGGACCGCGACGCGGTCCGAGGGGCGAATCGCCGTCAGAGCACGGCGTAGCGCACGTCCAGCGCGAGCCCGACAGCTAACCCCGTAGGCGCCGAGACGACCGAAGGGGTGCCGTACCGCGTGACCGACAACCGCCGTGACCTGCCATGCCTCCGATGGACCCGCATGAGCGCGCGCCTCGCCGCGCTCGTCTGCGCGGCCGTCGTCGCCGTCCCGGCCGCCGCGCATGCGACGACCGAGACCGGCGGAGCGTCCTCCGAGACGTCCTCCGAGCAGACCTCCGAGCGCAGCAGCTCCGAGGGCAGCAGCTCGAGCAGCATCCGGACGCTGAAGAGCGGCTCGCGCGGCCCGCGCGTCCGGTCGCTCCAGCGTCGCCTGAAGGTGAAGGTGACGAGCGTCTACGACAAGCGCACCGCGCGCGCCGTCCGCCGCTACCAGAAGCGCCGGGGGCTCACCGTCGACGGGATCGCCGGGCCGCAGACGCTCCGCTCGCTCGGCCTCGTGTCGAAGAGCACCTCGAAGGTGCGCCCGTCGGTGCCCGTCGCCGACGTCGACCTGCCGGACCGCGTCCCGTCGAGGGCGATGGAGATCCTCGAGGAGATCGCCGAGTGCGAGTCGGGCGGGCGTCCCGACGCCCGGTCCTCCGACGGCACCTACCGCGGCAAGTACCAGTTCCACATCGACACCTGGGCCGGCGTCGGCGGGTCGGGCGACCCGGCGAAGGCCTCCGAGGACGAGCAGGACAAGCGCGCCTACGTCCTCTACGACCGCGAGGGCGTCGATCCGTGGCCGGTCTGCGGCCCTCGCGCGAAGCGCGCCGTCGCCAACCGGGACTGACCAGGGGCGGCGCGCCCCGTCCGCGCGCCTGACGTTCCCCGGACGCCGTTCGGGGAACGTCCTCAGCGGGGGAGGCGGCCGGGCCGACGGGCCCTGCTGCCGCCCTCCGTCCCGCGCTCCCCGCTCACTCCCAGCCGCTCACTCCCAGCGCAGGGTCCGCGGCGTCTTCCGCATCCGGAGGACCCGGGCGGGCAGTCCGCCGACGACAGCGTCGTCGGGGACGTCCTTCGTGACGACGCTGGCGGTCCCGACGATCGCGTTGTCGCCGACGGTGACGCCGCGCAGGAACGACGCGCCGTAGCCGATCCACACGTTGTGGCCGACGCGCACGTCGCGCTTGTAGATCCCCTGGTGCCGGATCGGGCGGTCGACCTCGACGACGCCGTGGTCGAAGTCGATGAGCATGACGCGGTCGGCGACGATGCACTCGCGGCCGATCGAGACGTGCTGGAAGCAGCTGATCGTGCACTCCTGCCCGAGCACGGTCTTCGCGCCGATCCGGACCTCGCCCTCGTGCGCGCGGATCTTCGTCCCGTGGCCGATCCACGACCAGCGCCCGAGGTGGACGGTCGCGTCCTTGCCGATCTCGAAGATGACGCCAGGGCCGACGAACGCGAACCCGTCGGTCTTGAGTCGACCGCGCCACCGCAGCTTCAGCCATCCGAGCCGCGCGAGGAGCCGCGCGTACTTGAGGTTGAGCATCCCGTGACGGCGCATGAACCCCAGGAGGACGAGCGGGCCGCCGCTGCGTGGCGGCGGATCGCCGCGGACGATGACGTCCGGCGCGTCGTCGGGAAGGGGCGGGGCGTGCTCGGGGGAGAGGACAGGGTCCACGACGGCAGGGTACTGTCCCGCCCCCATGTCCGACGCGCCCGACGCCACGCAGAAGAAGAGCCTCGCCGAGCGTCTCCTCGCCGGGGACAAGCGCGCCCTCGCCCGCGCGATCACGCTCGTCGAGAACGACGACCCCGCCGGCTGGGACCTCGTCCGGGAGGTCTACCCGCACACCGGGAAGGCGGCGATCGTCGGCCTGACCGGAGCCCCGGGGGCCGGGAAGTCGACGCTCATCAGCGCGCTCACGAAGCTCCGCCGCGAGCAGGACCGTGACGTCGCCGTGCTCTCGATCGATCCGTCCTCGCCGTTCACGAAGGGCGCCCTCCTCGGTGACCGCATCCGCCTCACCGACCACTTCCTCGACCCGGGCGTCTTCATCCGCTCCATGGCGAACCGCGGTGCGCTCGGCGGCCTCTCCGAGGCGGCGCTCCAGGCCGCGCTCCTCATGGACGCCGCCGGCAAGGACTTCGTCCTCCTCGAGACGGTCGGCGTCGGCCAGGCGGAGATCGACGTCATCGATCACGCCGACACCGTCGTCCTCGTCCTCATGCCCGGCTCCGGCGACTCGATCCAGGCGCTGAAGGCCGGCGTCATGGAGATCCCCGACATCATCGTCGTCAACAAGGCCGACCATCCGATGACGGACACGATGGTCCGCGAGATCCGCTCGGTCCTCTCCCTCGCCCCCGAGAAGGAGGAGGGCTGGCGCGTCCCGATCATCAAGACCGAGGCGGCCCGCGGCGAGGGCGTCGCCGAGCTCCTGGAGAAGCTCGACGAGCATCACGCGCTCATCGAGTCCGAGGGGACCCTCACCGAGCGCCGGATGCGCAACCTCCGCAACGAGGTCCTCGCCATCTGCACCGCGCGGATGCGCCGGGCCCTCGAGGAGCGCCTCCAGGAGGACGCGTCGTTCCAGGCCCTCCTCGACGAGGTCGTCGCGCGGCGCCTCGACCCGGCGACGGCGGCGACGCGGGTCCTCGACGAGATCGACGCCGACGTCTAGCCCGGGCTCCGAACGGGCATGCCGCCCGTGTGGAGCCGTCCGACGACGATCTCGACGCCCGCGCCGGACGGGTCTTCCAGGAGTTCCTGCGCCGCGCGCACGTCACCGAGCCGGCCGCCGCGGGATCCCTCGCCGCCGAGCTCGCCCGCGGCCTCGGCGCGACGCGCGTCGTCGTCTTCCTCGTCGACTACGAGCAGCGCGGGCTCGTGCCGGTGCCCTCCGCGGACGCCGAGGGGAGCGACGTCCAGTCGATCGTCGGGACCGTCGCCGGCCGTGCGTACACCGCCTCGACGATCGTGGAGGCGGAGTCGCCCGACGGCGGGGTGCGGCTCGTCGTGCCGCTCCTCGACGGGACGGTGCGCCTCGGGGTGATGGAGGTGACCCTCGGGGATGTCGAGAGCCCGGTCCCCGATCCGGTCCTCGGGCTCGTGGAGCGCTACACGCATCTCGTCGCGCTCCTCCTCGTCGCGAAGAACCTCTACACCGACTTCTTCGAGCTGCTGCGGCGTCGCGAGACGATGTCCGTCGCCGGCGAGCTCATCTGGGCGCTCGAGCCGCCGCTCGTCCTCGCGACCGTCGACTTCGTGCTCGCCGCGATGCTCGAGCCCTGCTACGACAACGGCGGAGACGCGTTCGACTACGCCCTCGACGACGGCGTCCTCCACCTCGCGGTCTTCGACGCGATGGGCCACGGGCTCCCGGCCGCCGGCGACGCGGCGTTCGCGCTGTCGCTCGCGCGCCACTGCCGCCGGGGCGGGTACTCGCTCGAGCGCACCTACGAGGAGATCGACTCCGCGATCGCGGCCCAGCACGGCGCGAGCCGGTACGTCACCGCGCTCCTCGCGCGGCTCGACGTCGAGACGGGCGAGCTCACGTGGATCAGCGCCGGCCACCCGCCGCCGCTGCTCCTGCGCGACGGGCACATCGTGAAGACGCTCGATCTCACGCCCGCGACGCCGATGGGACTCGGCCTCGAGTCGTCGGCGCCGGCCGTGGGACGCGACCAGCTCCAGCCGAGGGACATGATCGTCCTCTACACGGACGGTCTCACCGAGGCGCGGCGCCCCGGTGGCGAGCTGCTCACCGTCGAGCGCCTCGCGGAGTTCATCGAGCGCGAGGCGGCGAGCGGAGAGCCCGCGCCCGAGACGCTGCGGCGGCTGCGCGAGGCGATCATCGCTCGCGGCGAGGGCGCGCTCCACGACGACGCGACGGCGCTGCTCGTGGAGTGGCGGCGGGGGAGCGAGCACGCGCTCATGCCGCAGACGGTCCTCGACGTCTGACCCTCCGCGACGGAATCAGCGCTCGGGGGCGTCCCCGACCTCGACCCAGATCGCGGCGGCGAGCGTCTCGCCGATCGGGTGCTCCGCGGCGCCGAAGCGCACCGTGAGGGGGCCGCCGAAGGGCTGCCGCGCGAGGACCTCGAAGGCGTCGCCGGGACCGATCCCGAGGTCGGTGAGGTAGCGGAGCATCGCGGGGTCGCGGTCGCTGATCCGGCGCACGTGACCCCGGACGCCCGGAGCGAGGTGCTCGAGGCTCGTCGAGGGACCCTCGGCGATGTCGAGGTCGATGTCGGGGATCGGGTCGCCGTGCGGATCCGTCGTCGGGTTGCCGAGCTTCTCGGCGATGCGCGCCTCGAGGTCCTCGCTGAGGACGTGCTCCAGCACCTCGGCCTCGTCGTGGACCTTGTCCCACGGCACCTCGAGGACCTCGGCGAGGAAGAGCTCGAGGAGCCGGTGATGCCGGATGACCTCGAGCGCGACGCGCCGGCCCGCGTCGGTGAGGCGCACGCCGCGGTAGCGCTCGTGCTCGGCCAGGCCGAGCTCGCCGAGCTTGCGGACCATGGCCGAGGCCGACCCGGGCGTCACGTCGAGGCGCTCGGCGAGCTGCGTCGTCGTCACCGGGTCGTCGCTGCGCTGCTCGAGCGAGTAGATCGCCTTCGCGTAGTCCTCGATCGCGCTCGAGAAGGACATGGCGGGGGAGGTTGTCACACTCTGATGTTTGACACGCCAAACATTTTGATAAGTTCTCTCGGTGCTCAGAGTCGTGCCGCTCACGTTGCTCGCGGTGGCCGCTGCCCTGGCCGTCGCGCTCGGCGGTCCGGTCGACGGCCGCGGGGCCTCCGCCCGCGGCACCGACGTCGTTCGCGTGACGACGACGACGAACTTCATCACCGACACCGTGCGCGAGATCGGCGGCGACCGCGTCGAGGTCACCGGCCTCATGGGCCCGGGCGTGGACCCGCACCTCTACAAGGCCTCCGCCGCCGACGTGCAGACGCTCCGCGAGGCCGACGTCGTCTTCTACGGCGGTCTCCTGCTGGAAGGGAAGATGGAGGACGTCCTCGAGCGCGTCGCCGACGCGAAGCCCGCGGTGCCGCTCACCCGCGACGTGCCGCGCGAGGAGCTGCTCGAGCCGCCCGCCGGGGCCCCGGCGGAGGAGGAGTACGACCCGCACGTCTGGTTCGACCCCGACCTGTGGGCCGAAGGCGTCGAGACCGTCGCCGACGAGCTCTCGAAGGTCGACCCCGCCGGCGAGAAGCACTACCGGCGCAACGCCGCGTCCTACACGCGCGAGATCCAGGCCCTCGACGACGAGCTCACCGCGATGATCGCCGAGGTGCCCGCGCGCGCCCGCGTCCTCGTCACCTCGCACGACGCGTTCCGGTACTTCGGCCGGCACTTCGGCTTCGACGTCGCCGCGATCCAGGGGCTGTCGACCCAGGCCGAGGCGACGACGGCCGACGTCAAGCGCGTCGCCGACGTCATCGCCGACCGCGGCCTGCGCTCGATCTTCGTCGAGACCTCGGTGCCGCGCCAGACCGTCGAGGCCGTCCTCGCGCAGGCCGCGACGCAGGGGCAGGACGCCGAGGTCGGAGGAGAGCTCTTCTCCGACGCGGCCGGATCGGCCGGCACGCCGGAGGGCACGTACCTCGGGATGCTGCGGGCGAACGTGGAGACGATCGTGGAGGGACTGAAGTGACGAGCCGATCCCCGGCCCTCGAGGTCCGCCGGATGACCGTGAGCTACGGCGCCCGGCCCGTCGTGTGGGACGTCGACGCGTCCTTCCCGGCGGGCGCCGTGAGCGCGATCGTCGGCCCCAACGGCGCCGGGAAGTCGACGCTGCTCAAGGCGGCGCTCGGCCTCGTGCCGGCCGACGCGGGGCAGGCGTACGTCCTCGGCGAGCCGGCGCGCGCCGCCCGGCGGCACATCGCGTACGTCCCGCAGCGGGAGTCGGTCGACTGGGACTTCCCCATCACCGTCCGCGAGGTCGTCGAGATGGGTCGCTACCCGCGCGTCGGCTGGCTGCGCCGCGTGCCGAAGGAGGACCGTGCGGTCGTCGACGCCCAGCTCGAGCGCGTGGGCATGTCGGCCTACGCCGACCGCCAGATCGGCAAGCTCTCGGGCGGGCAGCGCCAGCGCGTCTTCCTCGCCCGCGCCCTCGCCCAGGACGCGCAGGTCCTCCTCATGGACGAGCCGTTCGCCGGCGTCGACGCGCGGACCGAGTCGGCGATCCTCGACCTCTTCTCCGAGCTGCGCGCCGATGGGCGGTCCGTCGTCGTCGTCCACCACGACCTCGCGACGGTGCGCCGGCGGTTCGATCACGCGCTGCTGCTCAACGTCCGGGTCGTGTCCGAGGGGCCGGTCGCCGATGCGCTCGCCCCCGAGCAGCTCCACCGCGCCTACGGCACCGAGGCGGTCCTCGAGCAGGAGACCCCGTGGGCTGGCTGATCGACCTCGTCCCGCTGCCCTACACCGACGCCGTCGTCGTCCTCGGCGCGGCGATCCTCGGCATCACGGCCGGCGTCCTCGGCGCGTTCGCCGTGCTGCGCGAGCGCTCGCTCGTCGGCGACGCGCTCTCGCACGCGGCGCTCCCCGGCGTCTGCGTCGCGTTCATCCTCACGGGCGCCAAGGACGTGGGCTCGCTCATCGCCGGCGCCGCGATCGCGGGGATCATCGGCGCGTTCGCCATCGTCGGGATCGAGCGCACGGGCCGGCTGCGGCCCGACGCCGCGATCGGGGTCGTCCTCTCCGCCTTCTTCTCGCTCGGGATCGTGCTGCTCACCGCGATCGGCAACAGCGACAACGCGGGGCAGGCGGGTCTCGAGCGCTACCTCTTCGGGCAGGCCGCCGGGCTGCTCGAGAGCGACCTCGTCGTCATGGCGGCGCTCGGCGCCGCCGGGGTCTCGGTCGTCGCGGTCGGCTTCCGCGTCCTGCGCGCGACGCTGTTCGACTCCTCCTGGGCGGGCTCGGTCGGCGTGCCCACCCGCGCGCTCGACCTCCTCATGACCCTGCTCGTGGTCGTCGCCGTCGTCGTCGGCGTCCGCGCGGTCGGGGCGATCCTCATGGTCGCGATGCTCATCGTCCCGACGATCGCCGCCCGCCAGCTCGCGGACCGCCTGCGCGGCGTTCTCGTCCTCGCGGCGCTCATCGGCGCCGGCGTCGGCGTGACGGGCGCGCTGCTCTCCATCCGCGGTGAGCTCCCGACCGGGCCCGTCGTCGTGCTCGTCGGGGTCCTCGTCGTCGTCGCGGCGGTCCTGCTCGCGCCCGGCCGGGGCGTCCTGTGGCGGGCCCGCCGGCTCTCCCGCGACCGCCGGCGCCTCGCCTTCGAGGGCGTGCTCGTCGACGTCGAGACCGCGATGCACGCCGGTCCGCCGCCGACCGAGCGCGAGCTCCAGCTCGCCTCGGGCCGCCCGCGGGCCGTCCTGCACCGGGCGCTGCGCGACCTCGATCGCGCCGGGATGCTCGCGCGCGAGGACGACCGCCTCCATCTCACGTCCTCGGGCGCGGCGGCGGCCCACGCGGTCCTCGAGCGCCGCGATCTCTGGTCGGCGTGGCTGTCGCACGGCGCCGCCCTCGAGCTGCCCGACGCGCGCGAGCCGGACCCGCTCGACCTCCGCGGGTCGCTCGGCGACGACGCGGCGGACCGGCTGCTCGCGCTCTCGCGGAGCGGTCGCGACGACGAGGCCGAGGAGGAGGAGGTGGCGTCGTGAGCGACGGGATGATGATCGTCCTCACCGCCGGGCTGCTCGGGACCGCGACCGGTCTCCTCGGGCCGTTCCTCGTCCTGCGGCGCGTCTCGCTCATGGCCGACGCGGTGAGCCACGCGGTCCTGCCCGGCATCGTCGGCGTCTACCTCGTCCTCGGCACCCGGGCGCCGCTCGCCATGGCGCTCGGCGCGACGCTGTTCGCCGTCGTCTGCGTCCTCGCGGTCGACGCGCTGCGCACGACGGGGCTCATCCGCTCCGACGCTGCGATCGGCCTCGTCTTCCCGGCGCTGTTCTCGGTCGGCGTCCTCGGGGTGACGCAGTACGCCGACGGCGTCCACCTCGACCTCGATGCGACGATCTACGGCGAGATCGCGTTCGCGCCGTTCGATCTCTACGAGCTCTGGCCCGGGCTCGTCGTGCCGGAGTCCGCCGTCGTCCTCGGCATCGTCGCCCTCGTCAACCTCACGCTCGTCGTGGCCCTGTGGAAGGAGCTCAAGGCGACGACCTTCGACCCCGAGTTCTCGGCGACGATCGGCCTCGCGCCGACGCTCGTGGCCCGGCTCGTCCTCGTCATGACGGCCGTCACGGCGGTCTCGGCCTTCGAGTCGGTCGGCGCGATCCTCGTCGTGACGCTCATCATCGTCCCGGCCGCGACGGCCGCTCTCCTCACCGACCGTCTCTGGGCGATGGTGGGCATCGCGGTCGGGGTCGGGTGGATCGCGGCGGTCGCCGGCTACCTCGGGGCGCTCGAGCTCGATGCGTCGATCGGCGGCGGCATGGGCGTCGTCGCCGCGCTCTGCTTCGTGCTCGCGCTGCTCGCCTCGCGACGCTACGGGCTCGTCGCGGTCAGCCTCCGCCGACGGAGCGCACGGCGGTCGGCGCGGCAGCAGGCCCCTCGCCCGGGAGGGGATCCGGTCGCGGCGGGGTCTCACCCCGCCTGACCGCACGGCGCACCGGTCGCTTCCACATGCCGAGGACCGGAGCGACTATTCGGCGTCGAGGATCTCGGCCGGTCGCCGGCGCATCTCGCGCGCCGCGACGGCCGCGAGCGCGAGCACGGCGGCGACCGACACCGCCAGCGGCGCGGCGGCGAGGGGGTCGCTCCAGCTCGGCAGGAGATCCTCGGCGCCGCCCCACGGCAGCGCGCCGCTCGGCGGCGCGAGCCCGCTCGAGTCGTCGACGCGGGCCCCGACGAGCAGCCACGTGCTCGCGACGAGGGTGAGCGCGGCGAGCGCGGCGGTGACGCGGCGCGCGACCGGCGCGCCCCATGCGCAGAGCGCCGCGAGGAGAGGGAGGACGACGGGGAGGTCGTGCGGGACGAGCCACGGGCCGTCGAACGACGGGGGCGCCAGCGCCGCGACCGCGACGCCGCTCACGACGACCGCGAGGAGCAGCGTCGCGGCGACCTCCACCTCGATGCGCTCCGGGATGACGACGGCGAGGCGGCCTCGCAGCGAGCGCTGGAGGCGCCACGCGGCCCAGCCGGCGAGCGCGAGGAACGGCGCCCAGCGCAGCAGCCCGACATCCTGGTCGAGGAGGACGCCGACGAGCCGGGGGAGACGCTCGAGGAGGTCGGCGGCCTCGGAGACGCCCGTCGCCGTCTCTCCCCCGAGCCGCGCCGCGTCGGGCGTCGGGCCGCCGTAGAGCCTGTCGTGGACCGCGACGTAGACGACGGCGCCCATGATCACCACCTCGAGGGCGACGAAGCCCGCGAGCCCTCTCGCCCGCCGGGTGAGGAAGCGCGCGAGCGCGAGCGCCACGACGAGCGCGGGGACCGCGAGCCCGATCGCGAGCCAGGGGAGCAGCATGACGAGGAGGGCGCACCAGAACGTCCAGCGCAGCCGCGGGCGGTCGCGGACGCGCAGCGCGAGGAGCACGGCGCCCGCGAGGAGCAGCGCCCCGGCGGTCGCCGGAGCGATCGTCGTCGACGCTGCGAGGGCCGGCGGCGACAGTCCCGCCACGAGCGCCGCGCGGTCCGGCCACGGGTCCGGCAGGAGGCCGCGCCCGAGCGCGGCGCCCACCGCGAAGGCGGCGGCGAGCATCGCGGCGAGGAGCAGCTCGGCCCCGGTCGGCCCGGCGAGCGCGTACGCCGGCGCGACGAGGAGCGGCACCCCGATCCCGTGTGGCTCGTGGAGGCGTCCGTTCGTGAGCTGACCGGTCGGGACGAGCTCGCCGTCGTACCAGTCCGCCCAGGCCCTGTCCGCGTACTCGTCCCGGAGGTCGAGGTCACCGTCGCTGACGATCGACTCGGCGGTGAGCAGGCGGTGCGCCTCCTCCTCGCTGAAGCGCTCGCCCGGCTGCGCCTCGAGGCCGAGCGTCGCCGCGTAGGCGGCGAGGAGGAGGAAGAAGACGCCGAGTCCGCGGCGGACGGCGGCCATCGTCGCGGACGCGTCAGCCGGACGCGCGCGCGCCCTCCTCCCTCGCCCATCGCCGGACGAGCTCGACGAGGAGCCGCACGCCGACCCCGCTGCCGCCCTTCGCCGCGTACGGCCGGCCCGTGTCCCACGCGGTGCCGGCGATGTCGACGTGCGCCCAGGGCACGTCGCCGACGAACCGCTTGAGGAACTCGGCGGCCGTGATCGAGCCCGCCTTGCGGTTGGCGACCGCGTTGACGATGTCGGCGTAGCGGCCCTTGATGAGATCCGCGTACTCCTCGTGCAGCGGCAGCCGCCACACGAGCTCGCCCGAGCTGGAGGCGGCGTCCTCCACGAACCGGGCCCACTCGTCGTCGTTGCTCATGAGGCCCGAGTGCGTCGAGCCGAGCGCGGTGACGATCGCTCCCGTGAGGGTCGCGAGATCGACGAGGCGCTCGGCGCCGAGCGCGACCGCATGGGCGAGGCAGTCCGCGAGGACGAGCCGGCCCTCCGCATCCGTGTTGTCGATCTCGATCGTCGTCCCGTTCATCGCGGTGACGACGTCGCCCGGCTTCATCGAGCGCGACGACGGGAGGTTCTCGGTCGCGCCGACGACGGCGACGACGTCGACGGGGAGCCGGAGGCGCGCGATCGCGCCCATCGCCGCGATGACCGCCGCGCCGCCGGACATGTCGAACTTCATCTCGTGCATCTTCGCCGCCGGCTTGAGCGAGATGCCGCCGGAGTCGAACGTGACGGCCTTGCCGACGACCCCGAGCTTCGGTCCGCGCGCGTCCGGGTCGGCGTACCGCATGACGATGAGCGCCGGCTCCTCGTCCGAGCCTCGGGCGACGGCGGAGAACGCCCCCATCCCGCGTCCGGTGATCTCGCTGCGCCCCTCGATCTCGACGCCGAGGCCGGCGACCTCCGCGCTCAGCGCCCGGGCGCTGTCGGCGAGGATCGTCGGCGTCATGTGGTTCGCCGGCGTGTTCTGGAGGTCGCGCGCCGCGTTGACGGCCCGCGCGATGATCGCGGCGTGGGCCACGACCTGTCCTCGGTCCTCGTGATCGGTGAGGACGAGCCGGCCGATCGTCGAGGGGGTGTCGTCGGAGGTCTTGAAGGTCGTGAAGCGGTAGCAGGCGAGCACGGTCCCGTCGACGAGACCCGCGACGACGGCGTCGGACGCCCCGTGGGGGATCTCCCAGCAGAGCTGCTGGGCTCCGAGCTCGCGTGCGCGCCCGAGCGCCTTCGCGGCGACGACGCGTGCGCGCTCGGGGTCGAGCGACTCCCGCGTGCCGAGCCCGGCGACGATCCACCGGGCGCCCTCGGCGTGCGTGACGGCGAGGTGACCCTTCGTCGCCTTCGCCTCCCCGCGCTCGACGAGGGCGGCGAGGTCGCCCCCGGGCGTGTCGTGGGCGATCCCCTCGCCTTCGACGAGGCCGACGACGATCGTGTCGGCACCCGTCTCGAGGGGCGCGGCGGTCGTGGCGGTGATCTCCATGCGGCGCAACCTACCTGCCCGGCCCGCACTACCATCCCCGTCGTCTTCCCCCACGACGAGAGAGAGCACATGCCCAAGACCGTCATCCTCGGCACCGCGCGGACCCCCATCGGGAAGATGGGCGGAGGTCTCGCGAGCGTCGACGCGACCGAGCTCGGCGGCACCGCGATCAGCGCCGCCCTCGACCGCTCGGGGGTCGATCCCGAGCAGGTCGACCACGTCGTCATGGGTCAGGTCCTCCAGGCCGGGCAGGGCCAGATCCCGTCCCGCCAGGCGCAGATCAAGGCGGGCATCCCGAAGGAGGTCTCCTCGGAGACGATCAACAAGGTCTGCGCGTCGGGGCTCCGCGCGACGGTCATCCTCGACCAGGCGATCCGCGCCGGTGACGTCGAGGTCGGCGTCGGCGGCGGCATGGAGTCGATGTCGGGCGCGCCGTACCTCCTCCCGCAGGGCCGCTTCGGATACCGCATGGGCGACGCGAAGATGCTCGACGCGATGGTCCACGACGGGCTCACGAACCCGTTCAGCGGCAAGCAGATGTTCGTCGAGGCGACCGAGGTCGGCGACGAGATGGAGATCTCCCGCCCGGACCTCGACCGCTGGGCGCTCCGCTCCCACGAGCTCGCGCTCGCGGCGATCGACGACGGCCGCATGGCCGACGAGATCGTCCCGGTGATGGTGAAGAGCCGGAAGGGCGAGACGGCCGTGGAGATCGACGAGGCGCCGCGCCGCGGCTCGACGCTCGAGTCGCTCGCCGGCCTCCCGGGCCTCCTCTCGAAGGAGGGCTCGCACACCGCCGGCAACTCGCCGGGCGTCAACGACGGCGCCGGCGCCCTCGTCGTCGCCTCCGACGAGTGGGCGCAGGCGAACGGCAAGACGCCGCTCGCGGAGGTCGTCGCCCACGCCCAGAGCGCGAACGACTTCCACATCCTCGGGACGACCCCCGCCACCGCGGCGATGAAGGCCCTCGACAAGGCCGGCCTCCAGCCCTCGGACATCGACCTGTGGGAGATCAACGAGGCCTTCGCGTCCGTGACGCTCCACTCCTCCCGCATGCTCGGCATCGACGAGGAGAGGGTCAACGTCAACGGCGGCGCGGTCGCGCTCGGCCACCCGATCGGGGCCTCGGGCGCGCGCATCCTCGGCGTCCTCGTCCACGAGCTGCGCCGGCGCGGCGGCGGCCTCGGCTGCGCGGCGATCTGCTCGGGCGGCGGTCAGGGCGACGCCGTCATCCTCCGCGTCCCGGCTGCCTAGGACGGCCGCCGCGGCAGCGGACATCCTCGACGTGACGGACGGACCGGCCATCGGGCGCGCGGCGGCGTTCTTCGACCTCGACCGCACGCTCATGGCCGGCGCGTCCGGCTTCCACTGGGCCCGCGCGGCGCAGCGGGCGGGGCTCCTCAGCCGCCGCCAGCTCGCCGCCGACGCCTACACGAACCTCAAGTTCCGGCTGCGGGGCTCGACCGACGCGGGGACGGACGCGGTCCGCGCACGGGTCGGCGAGATGATCCGCGGCCGCCACCGCCGCGAGTTCGCGCGGCTCGCCCCCCAGGTCCTCGAGGGCGTGCTCCCGAAGGTCTACCCGCGGATGCTCGAGGTCGCCTACGGCCATCAGGACGAGGGCCGGCCGATCTTCATCGCGACGGCCGCCTCTCACGAGATGGCCGAGCTGATGGCGCTGGTGCTCGCCTTCGACGGGGCCGTCGGCTCCCGGTCGGAGATCGTCGACGGCATCTACACGGGCCGCGAGGCGGGGCCGTTCTGCTACCGCGAGGGCAAGGCGCAGGCCGTCCGCGATCTCGCTGCGTCCGGGGGATTCGACCTCGAGGCCTGCTGGGCCTACTCGGACTCGGAGTCGGACCTGCCGATGCTGCGCGCCGTCGGCCACCCGGTCGCCGTCAACCCCGAC